>CAZQAI010000005.1:0-23417 GCA_964591305.1 uncultured Clostridium sp. | reverse complement strand
ATCTCGCAGCAAGAGTATGATTGGTTGTGCGATTATCTGGCCAAGGGAGGCTCTCTCTTGCTGGTGACCGATCCCGGCACTGTGGCCGTCTGCCCCCGTGTGGCTTCCTTGGGGGAGAGCTTTGGCCTTAGCGCACAGGAGGGTGTCGTGGTGGACAACGATACCACCCATACCTATGACGATTCGGTGTACCAGCTGCTGCCGGACGCCGGACAGTACCACTATGTGTCCTTCCTGCTCACATCCAACGGGTATACAGCCCGGATGCCGCAGTCTCACGGAATTGCCATTTCGGATCAGCTGCCCGCCGGCGTCAGCGTCCAGCCTCTTCTTTCCACCTCCGCTTCCGGTAACCGCCTGTCCACAGACGGACAGCAGACCGCCTTGGGGAAGGCGGGGGTGGTTCATGTGGCTGTGGCTGCCGAGAAGTCCGTGACGCTGCCGGACGGCAGCACCGGACGGAGCCAGATGATTTGGTTTGGCTCGACCGAGGCTTTCGATGAGAGTACCGCCCAGGCTTGCTCATATGGGAATTACTACTACTTTATCTTTTCCTTGACCTATATGAGCGACTCTTACACATCGGGGTATGAGGCCCTGGCCCCGGTTGATGTCAACAACCGGATCATGAATGACCTTGACGAATTATCCTCCATTATATGGATTGCGGTGGTCGTGCTGGTCATCCCTGTAGGCCTCCTGGCCACCGGACTTGTCATATGGAACAAACGGCGCAGGAGATAGACATACACAGCTCCGCATGGAACGTTACCCGGGGCTTTGCCTGACACACTTTTGAGGCTCTGCCTAAAAGCACCAGGGGAACTTCTAGAAAGAAGGGTTCTGGCGGGGCCCCGGCATTCCTTCACGAGGGTGCCATCGGCGAGCCCCGGCCTTGGGGGCGCTCAGGCCGCCCCCCAAGCCCCCCGGCCGCCGGGAAAAAATATGCCAAAGGCTGCGCCCTTGGCGATCCCCGGATTTAACGGGGAGCCCCATTCCCCAAGACAGAGCGGGGCGAGGCCCCTGCGGAGGGCCGCTGAAATATGGTTGCCACTGTCACTTGTCCTGCGCTGACAATCAGAAATATTGCTTTAAAAGTTCTTGAAGAGTCCAGAGAAACTTCTTTCAAGAAGTTACTCTGGTGGGGTCCGGGGCGAAGCCCCGGAGGCGGGGCCCTGTATTTTAACTTAACAGGAGATTTTGATGAACATTGCTTTTTTTATCAAGCCGAAGAGCCAGGTAGCCTACCTTTTGGCGGGAAGTAGCTTTCGCCAGGGGCTGGAGAAGATTCAGCGCTACGGACACACCTCGATTCCAGTCATTTCCAGGGACGGACGGTACCTGGGTTGTATCAGTGAGGGGGATTTCCTTTGGAATATCATGAGCATGGGCAGTCTGGAAACCCGGGATCTGGAGAAAGCCCGGATTGATGACATTATATCCCAACGCAATCCACCCGTTCGCGTCACCACCACGGTGGAGGAACTGTTGAGCCGTGCCTTGGATCAGACCTTCATTCCGGTGGTGGACGACAGGGACATGTTCATGGGCATTATCACACGCAGAGCCATCCTATGCTACTGCGTGGAGCGGGGCGTGGTGCCGGCCAGCACGCTGCCGGAGGAGGACGATGACAGCAAGTGGGATGACAGCAAATGAGGGGAATGACAGCCAGTGACGGGCAGGGAACCGAAAAAGGGGGCTGGCTCACCTTAGTGAGACAGCCCCCTTTTTAATTTGCGCAGGAGCTCCACCCCTGCACCCAGCCAGAGAAACTTCTTTCAAGAAGCTTCTCTGGGCTCTTCATGAACTTTCAAGCAGAAATCCTGGTTGTCCGGACAAGGCAAACAACATCAGGATTACAGCAGATAGTAGGGCATATCATCGGTCACTTGAATCACTTGAGGCTTGCTTTCCTCCGGGTGTCCTGTGACCTTCTCCACCACCTTGGGGGAGACGTTGCCTACCACAGTCGATGCCTTTACCGGGGTCTCCTTTTTGGGAGCGGGGGTGGGACTGTCTGCTGTTTTTCTGACACGTTTCTGAACACTTTCCTTACCGACGGGCATACTCCATAACCTCCTTGGCTAATGCCAGATATTCTTGTGCGGAGCGGCAGGCTTTCCGATAGGCCATGACCGGTTTGCTGTCCTCCTGAGCGTGCTCTACCGTGCTGTCCACCCGGATGTAGGTTTTGAACAGAGCCACACCCGCCTGCTCCTCCATGCCGCTCAGAGCCTCCAGCGCCTGCCTGAAATAGTTTTTGCGTTCATTGACCTTGGTGACGGCCACACCCATGATGGACAGGGTCGGCGAGATGCGCTGTACCTGCTCGGTGAATTCAAACATGTTGGCCAAGCCGAACAACCCCCAGGGAGAGGCCTCCACCGGGATGATCAGGTAGTCAGAGGCGCACAGAATATTCATCACCCAGCAACCCAGCGTGGGCGGGGAATCGATCAGGATGTAGTCGTACCGGCCGGATTCTCGAAGCTTGACCAGCCCCTGCCGGAGAATGAATTCCCTCTGCCATTTGGTGAACAGTTCAAACTCAATGCCGCTCATCAGTGTGGAGGAGGGGATGATGTCCACACCCTCATAGCCGGTAGACAGGATGTAGGGCGACAGCTCCCGCTGCTCCCTGATGGCGGTGTACAGATTCTGCCGGCCCCTGGCATACTCCAGAGCGGTATCCTCGTCAAAGAAGCAGAGGGTCAGATTCATCTGCATGTCTCCGTCAATGAGCAGTACCCGTGCTCCTTCGGAGGCCATGCTGTAGCCCACATTGCAGCAGGTGGTGGACTTCCCGCTTCCGCCCTTGTTGTTGGCAAAGCAGATAACCTTGGTCTGGCTCATAGGAAAGGTCCTCCTTGTATCAGATACAGGGTACCCCTGAACATGCTGACATATGCCCCGGGGGGCTGTCTTTTCAGAGAGTTCCCGCAAGATGCATGACAGTGCGGTCGTGAATGCGGTATGCGTGCGCTGTACCCGTGTATAACATGCACAGCCCGATCATGACTGCGCCGAGCCCGGCTCCCCGGGGGCGCATATCGCATCCGAATCCTCCCGCAGGAAGGCGATGATGTCCTCCAACCCCTGTCCGGTGTAGGAGCTGATGTAAAAGATCTTCTCACAGCCGCACAGCTTCAGCCATCGGGTTACTTGTGGGACATTGGCATCCGGCTTGTCGATGCCGGTGACAATGCCGATTACCTCCCGGTTAACCATAGCGGTGCAGGCGGGGGGAAAGACGCAAAAGGGTTCATTGGCACTGATCACAATGCCCACCACATCCGCCTCGTAGGAGTAGATGGCCAGAGCCGCTCCCAGGGCATGTACCTCGGTGTACTCTCCCGGAGTGTCGATGATGGTGTCGTAGTAGTTGATGTATTGGGTCTTGCAGTAATGCAGCTGCTCTCCCTTGAGTGCCTGGGTCAGCGTGGTCTTTCCGGCGGCCACCCGGCCCATCAGAATCAGCTTTTTCATGTAGGCGGCTCCGCTGCGTGCCCGCTTATGTGCGGGTCATGTCGCAGACGGTGAAGTGGAGCTTGTCGCGGAAGTAGTCCCCGATGTGCTGAAAGGCAGATTCCACTTCGGCCACCCGGCCGGTGAGGATCAGCGTGCCGGAGAATCTGTCCACAAAGCCCAGTTCCACATTGGCTGTCTTCATGGAAATGTCTGCCGTGATGACAGCTGTTTCCGCCGGACTGACCGTCAGTACGCCGATGGCCGAGTGGGAATAGTCCAGCTTGGGGTCAAGGCCGAGCTTCTGATACAGGATGGGATCCGGGTTGGCGATGATGTGAAGCAGCGTGATTTGCCGCCCCGGCACCAGCTCCTGTACGATCCTCATTTTATCGTGCATTTCAATTTCCTGCATGTCTATGACCGTGCCCTTTCTGATATTTTGCCTTGAAGGCTTTATCCTTCAAGACTACCCTCCGATCTGCACCTTCAGTCCGCAGACAGCCTCCGCAGCGGCCTTAAGCTCGGCCATGTGAGCGGCAAGGGGCGGGAGAAGGTCAGGCAGAGTGTAGGTGCGTCCGAGGCCGGTGTACTTGTCCTGTCCCAGACGATGGTAGGGGAGCAGATGAAGCTCCCGGACGCCGGGAAGGGAACCGGCAAAGCGGGCGATATCCGCAATTTCCTGCGGTGTGTCGTTGAAGGTGGGCACCACCGGCACCCGGATGGTCAGGCTGGCGGCGTGAGCGGCGATCCAGCGTGCGTTGGATAGGATTTGCTCGTTGGGTTGAGAGGTAAATGCCTTGTGTTTTTCGGAATCCATGTGCTTGATGTCCATCAGCACAAAATCCAGATGCGGCACTAGGCGCTCCACCACCTCCCGGCTGGCAAAGGCCGTGGTTTCTACCGCTGTGTTCAGACCGTGCTCGTGGCAGGTCCGGAGCAGAGCCTCGGCAAAATCAGGCTGAGCCATGGTTTCGCCGCCGGAGAGGGTGATGCCTCCACCGGAGCGTCGGTAGTAGGCCCAGTCCTTCTCCAGCTCCGGCATCAGTTCGCCGACCGTCACATCCCGGCCTACGGTTTTGGTGGCCCCATTCATGGTCATTTGCTGAATCCTGTACTCCTGAGATTCGGGATTACAGCACCAGCGGCACCGCAGAAAGCATCCCTTTAGGAAGACGATGGTCCGGATGCCGGGCCCGTCGTGAATAGAATATCTCTGTATATCAAAGATCCGACCGTGCTGGTCGTATATGCTGCTTGTCATGGCGATCCTACTCTTTCGGATAGAAGTTCACGGATGATCCACGGAGAACCCAGGCCGGCTGTACGCAATGCCGTCAGCCAGTTGGGGAATCCTTTTATAGGCTCGATTGCTCGGTGCGGTTGATGATGTCGTCCTGCAGGGACCGGGAAAGGGTGGTAAAGAGGGCAGAGTAACCGGCCACACGAACCACCAGCGTCTTATAATTCTCGGGATGCTTCTGGGCATCCAGCAGGGTTTCCCGTGAGACCACGTTGTACTGCACATGCATGCCCTTGCGGTCAAAGAAGGCTCTCAGGTAGGCCACGAACTTTTCCAGACCCGTGTCTCCGGCCAGGGCTGAGGGATGGAACTTCTGATTCAGCAGCGTGCCGTTGGAGGCATCGCCCAGATCAAGACGGGAGACGGAATTGGCTGTCGCTGTGGGGCCCATGGTGTCGCGGCCGGACATGGGTCCGACTCCGTCGGCGATGGGTGTGTTGGCCAGACGGCCGTCCGGCGTAGCTCCGGCGTCGTAGCCCAGCGGCACGTTGGCCGATACAGGGTACAGGCCGGCGTGGAACATGCCGCCCCGGGGATTGGTATGCTTGAGCAAGGGCTTGGTGTAGGTCTGGCCGATCTCGCGGGCGAACATGTCCACCTCAGGCAGATCGTTGCCGTACTTGGGCACGTCTGCAATCATGGCCAGAATCTCGTCATACCGCTTCTTTTTGTTCTCGGGCACCGAGGCGGCGGTGGTAAAGCCGGTGTATAGCTTGGAAATCAGCTCAGCGGTGACCTCGACACCCTGGGCATCCAGTGCCCGGACGGCCTGTGTGGTCAGCTCTGTGGCCTTCTTGGAGATCAGTCCCTTGCCGAAGTTGTCGGCCAGCGCCTGTTTCATCTCCGCCATGGACACCACCTTGCGATCAAATACCAGGTCACGGATGACGGCCAGCGAATCGGCCACATTGGCGATGCCGAAGCCCTGGGGGCCGGTGAAGTTGTAGTGAGCGCCGCCCTCCTGTATACTCTTGCCTCTGGAAATGCAGTCGTCGATCAGGCAGGATTCAAAGGGCAGGGGACAGCGGACGGCGTGCGCCAGATCCACGGCGTTGTCGGCCTGCGCCATCATCTCAATAAAGAACTCTTCCTGCCTCTTGTAAGCAGTATAGAATTCCTCGAAGGACGTCATTTTGAGCACATCTCCGGTATCCGGTCCGATTCTGACACCCTTGTCCATGCCACCTGAAAAGACCAGCTCCAGAGGGCGCACCATGTTGAAGAAGGCGGCATCATGCCAGCCGTCTGTCTTGGCACAGGCCTGAGGCTCCACACAGCCGATGATGCAGTATTCGCGCGCATCCTCCAGGGTATACCCACGGGACATCATGGAGGGAATGATCACCTCATCGTTATAGAAAGCGGGGACGCCCAGTCCCTCACGTGTCACGGACGCAGCCTTGACCAGCAGGGAGTGCGGCGACAGGTTCCATACGCGGATGGACAGGGAGGGCTGAGGCAGGTGCACATGCAGCTGTGCCTCCATGCACATGTAGGAAAGCTCGTTGGTCACATCCAGACCCTCGGCGTTCTGCCCACCCACAATCAGGTTCTGGAACAGACCGTACCCGGCAAATCCCTCAGCGGAGGCGGCGTCCCGCACCTTGTTCAGGTCGTTGAGCTTGACCCAGATGCAGTCAAGCAGCTCCTGAGCGGACTCCAGCGTGATCCTCCCGGCATCAAGATCAGCCTTGAACAGGGGGTACATGTACTGGTCGAAGCGTCCGGGCGAGATGGAGTGGCCGCTGGATTCCAGCTGCATGAGCTGCTGGATGAACCAGAAGGCCTGGCAGGCCTCGTGGAAGTCACGGGCGGGCTGTCCGGGCACACGGTCGCATGCTTCGGCGATCTTGAGTAATTCGGCCTTACGCACCGAGTCGGTGCAGTCGGCAGCCTGCTTCAGGGCCAGATCGGAGTAGCGGCGGGCGTAGGTGATGACACCCTCACAGCTCTCGATGACGGCCTCCAGGAAGTTGCGGCGGGAGGCATAATCCCCCTGTCCCCGCTTCAGCCCGGACAGCTCGCGGCGGCACTGCTCGATGATGGACTCCAGTCCCTCCTCAATGACTCGCTTGTAGTTGACATTGACATGTCCCACGCCATTGTAGAAGTAGTTGCCCACCGTGAAGATGCCATGATGCAGGAAAACATCCAGCACCTCGGGATCCATGTTGGCGGCGGCCAGATCACTGGTGGTTTTGCCTTCCCAGTAAGGGTGCACGGCCTTGAGACGGCGCACCGTGTCGGGGGAGATGTAGAAGGGATCCGCCTCCCGGGTAGCCACTGTGTCGTATTCCGCCTCCAGCCACTTGTAGGAGTATTCGGGATAGGTCTGACAGCCACGGGGGGCGATGGAGTTGGAGCCGACGATCAACTCACCCGGACGGATGACAATGGGAATGTTCTCCAGGATGTGCCGGAAGGCGGCGGAGCGCCGCTTGATGATGGGGAGATTCTCGGTCTGCCTGTAGCTTTCGGTGATCAGCTCAGCCCGGTCAGCCTCGATTTCGGGCATGTTCGCATACAGGTCGGCAACCAGCTTGGGGATCCGAGGGCTTTTCTGAATGCAGAATTTCAATTCAGACATGACGGTGTATATCCTCCTGTGCGTATATTATAACTGTTCCCACAGCTCCTTGTGAGGGGCGGGGATGATGGACGAATTGCAGAAGAGGCCCTGTTCCTTTGCGTAGGTAGCACCGGCCTCTACAGAAGCCGTTACGTCACCCACATCCCCGGTGAAGATCACAATGCCCTTGCCGCCCATGCCGCGGGAGACACGCAGCTCATAAATGGCAACCTTGGCGGTTTTGACGGCAATATCGGCGGCCTTGATGGTAGACGCAGCCGAGAATGTCTCGATGATGCCCACGCTGCCCACCTGCGCACCCTCCTGGGTGCCGAACAGGGCGGTGATGACCTGCTCATCGATCCGCCCGATGACAGCCGAGTCGATCAGACGGTCGTCAAAGCGGGACTTGACATGCTCCACAGCGGCGGTGACATCGGCGATGGCGCCGGTCAGAATGATCTCGTACTTGCCGGGGCAGGAGGGATGGGAGGACACCAGCCGGACGCCGGCGCTCTTGAGGGCCGCATCGGTCGCCTCAATGCCCTTGGCAATGCTCTTCAGTTCGATAATACCAATAGCCTGATACATGGTTATACCTGCTCTCTTTCAGTCTCTGTATGGAATTACGCTTCGATGATGATCTTGGCCTCGTCCACATGGGTGACATGGCCGCTGATCGAAGCATACTGGGGCACCGACAGGCCGCCTCCCGCATGAGCAATCATCTGTCCCACCGATACGGCGTCTCCCACCTCCACGCAGGGGACAGAGGGGGCGCCGATGTGCTGAGACATCCGGATCTCGACCCGGTCAGCGGACAGCTTCTCGGGGATGTAAGTGGGGTGTTTGTCAAAGCGGGCCACGCCCAGCATCTCCTTCCACTTACCGGAGGTCAGCATGCGCCAGTCACGGTCGGGATTGGGGTGGAATTCCTCATCCGGCCCGGCTATATACTTGATCTTGTTCTTGGCCAGCACCTTTTTGTACTCCTTGATGACTGTCATGGGGGAGATGCCCTGACAGCAGGCAAAGGTGCCGCATATGTCGCAGGAGCAGCACAGGCTGGCGTTGCGGATCAGCTCCGGCGTCTCCTGGGCGGTGCTCAGCGTAGCCCGCACCATCTTGTGGGGCTCCAGCGGGTAGCCCAGCAGGTGACGGGGGCACATGTCGGTACAGCGGGTGCACTGACAGCACACCGAGGCCGCCAGACGGAGATTTTCCTCCACCGAACGCTGCTTGTTGACCACAGCGGGGATGCTGTCCGGCACGATGAGCAGGGCCTTGGTGGTCTTGACCACCACATCCGAGGCGGGATTTTTGATGATGCCCATAGAGGGGCCGCCATCGAACATGACATAGTGCTCCGGCACCGTCACATGCACCGCATTCAGCACATCGCTGATGCGCATGCCGACCGGCACCTTGACTACATAAGCCTCGGGAATGTCGCCGCCGATGGTCAGCCATTTCTCAATGACCGGCTGGTCGTCCCGGATGGCGGCCCGGGTGTTGTAGACGGTTTCGGCGTTATACACAATGACTCCCTGGGAGATGGGCAGGTTGCCAGGCTTGATGAGGTTTCCCGTCACCTGATAGATCAGGTTGACCTCATCGCCCATGGGGTAGATGTTGGGGACGGTCTTGATCTTGACACCCTCAGCCAGCACCTGTCCGTCGGCAAGGCCCAGGGTCTTGGCCCGGTAGGCCTTGATGGCCAGAATGGCGTTGGGGATGTAGCCGAATTCCATGATGGCCCGCGCACCAGCCACGATATCAGGGAGCTTTTCCTTGACCAGCGTGTAGTCGGTGTACATGAGGGGTTCGCATTCGATGCAATTGATGACCAGCAGATTGGCTCCGTCGGTCAGCTTGCCGTAGGAGGGGAACCCGGCACCGCCGGCGCCGACGATGCCGTTTTTCTGCATGATTGATTTGAGTTGTAATCCAGACATATTGTATGTATGTTGCCCCAGCGGGGCCTGCATTCCTTTCGGTAGGTTAAGGGAGAACGTCAGACTTTATCAATAATACCGACCACGACGGCATCGACCGGGGCCTCGGGGTTCCCGACAGCCACCCGGGCACTGCTGCCGGTGACCACCAGTACCTCCTCGCCGATACCGGCGCTGATGCTGCGATCCACCGCGACGATGTGCTTGTCGGTCAGCCTGTCATCTTCGATCAGCCTGATCTCCAGGAATTTATATCCGACGAGGCTGTCAAATTTGTTGGTGGAGACGATATTCCCCACGACTTTACCCTTCAGCATGGTTACTACGGTTCCTTTCTATGAGGTATAGCCCTCGCGTCCGCCGGTCAGTCCCTGGCAACGGTGACGGTACTGCCGTTCTTGAAGCCCACGGCGTTGGCGTCGTCGGTGTCGACATGCATTTCCAGGCGGAAGGCATCGCTGACCCGGATCTGTACGTCAAACCAGCGGGTGCGTTTGGTTCCGCTGAAGGCGTCCACATTGATGGTATCTCCGTCCTTGACACCGAAGTGAGCGGCGTCAGCCGGGCTCATGTGGATGTGGCGGTTGGCAATGATACAGCCTTCCTTGAGGGTCAGAATGCCCTTGGGGCCGACGATGGTCACCGGGGCCGAGCCTGCCACCTTGCCGGACTCACGCACGGGGGGCTTTATCTTGAGTATGTAGGAGTCTGTGACCGAGATCTCCACCTGGCTGGCCTTACGCAGAGGGCCAAGAATGCGCACATTCTCAATGGGGCGCATGGAGGGGCCGATGAGGGTGCAGGTCTCCTTGCAGGCGTACTGGCCGGGCTGAGACAGATCCTTGGCGGGGGTCAGCTCGTAGCCCTTGCCGAACAGGATGTCCACATCCTCCCGTGTCAGATGGATGTGGCGATTGGAAATGCCTACGGGGATGGCGTCGGCAGACTGGGAATCAGACTGAGAAGCCGGCTCCATTTCCGAGATCACTTTTTTGACAATAGCTTCAATAGACTGTGCGGTAATATCCATGATCCATTCCTCTTTCTGTTATCTTCAAATGAATAAACAGAAACCGTCCTTATGCACAACACCTGACAGGCAGAACGGCTTATGTGTACCCATTTGGCAAGGGGGCTGCCCTGGGGGCGGCACATGGCGTGCCGTCCCGGGCCATGCTCCTTGAAGCGGAGCACACGCCTCAAAGAGGCGCCGCCTCAAAGAGGCGCCGCCCCAAAGAGGCGCCGCCTCTTTGAGGAGATCAGCCGATCTTGGGCAGTAGCTTTTCCACATCGGTGTGGGGTCTGGGGATAACGTGGGTCGCGATGACCTCGCCCAGGCGGGAAGCGGCAGCGCCACCGGCCTCAACGGCGGACTTGACAGCGCCGACATCGCCGCGCACCATGACGCTCACCAAACCGGAGCCGATCTTTTCGGAACCGATCAGCACGACATTCGCAGCCTTTACCATCGCATCGGCAGCCTCAATGGCAGCCACGAGACCACGGGTCTCCACCATACCAAGAGCTTCGTTCATTGTATTTTCCTCCTATATAAAATGACATTGTGGGTGGGTGTATATTTTTCATCAAGTCCGCGTTGGCCCTTACACAGGGTCCGTGCGCAGAAACTTCATGATCTGGGGATGCGGACGGGCAATCACCTCGCACAGCTTGACAGGGCCAACCTGTGCGGCGGCAGCCTTCCCGGCCTCTGCGGCGGCTTGCACCGCAGACACCGTTCCTTCTACCACCACCGTGACCAACCGACCGCCCAGGCGCTTTTCCACATGGATCAGCTTGACATCTGCGGCCTTGACCATTGCGTCAAGTCCTACGATGGCCGTGACCATGGCCTGTACTTCGAGAAGCGCAATTGCCTTTTCCATCGTAAGAAATTCCTTTTTTGCTAATTTGGAGAGGCCCTCTCACGCAGAGGGAGTACCCGGCGGCTGTACGCCGCCCGGGATGCGGCCTCTGCGTTTACCTCAGGGGACTTTGGCGGGCAAGATGCGTCCGACCGATCAACCGATCTTAGGCAGCAGCTTCTCCACATCGGTGTGGGGTCTGGGGATGACATGGGTGGCAATGACCTCGCCCAGGCGAGAGGCAGCGGCACCGCCGGCCTCCACAGCAGCCTTCACAGCGCCGACATCGCCACGCACCATGACACTCACCAAACCGGAACCGATCTTCTCGGAACCGATCAGCACGACGTTAGCGGCTTTCACCATAGCATCAGCGGCCTCAATAGCGGCCACCAGACCGCGGGTCTCCACCATACCAAGAGCTTCGTTCATAATCGTATTCTCCTTTAAAACAATGTTTTTGATTTTGTTGGATGCCGGACAGGGGCAGACCCGCTGTCGGCTTTGCCGGTGGGGGAAGATCAGAGCTTCCGTCCGTCGGCGGTTGTGTAGTTCCGGAGCTTGTCACGCCCGGTGGCGGTCAGATGAGCGAACCACTCCACATCGGGGGCAAGGCCGGTGTTGATTTTGGAGGTAATGTACAACCCCCGCTTTTTCGCTTCGGCCACGCCTGCATCATGGGCGGCTTCCACCGCCGCAGGCTCGCCTTCGAATTTGACCACCATCACCAGAGGCACCTCGCATTTATCTGCGTTGGCGGGCTTGTTCCGGTCAATGGCGACCACCTCGACATCGGCGGCCTTGGCTACGGCGTCCGCCACCACAATGGAGGTGGCAAAGCCGAATACTTCAATCATTCCGAGAGCTGCCATACCGGTCACTCCTTATCTCACTTGGCAATGTAGCAGATCTTGATACCCTTTTGCGCTACATTGGTTTCCATCGCTTCGTTCATCTGATCCAGGGGGTAGGAGTGGGTGATCAGATCCTCAATGGGGATGTTCATCTCACGGCACTGCTTGAGGAAGGCCATGGTCTTGGGGTAATCCTCGGCGCTGTAGTCCCAGGAACCCACGATGTTGATCTCCTTGTTGCACATAGCCAGGTGCGGGTTGACCTGATACTCGCCGTTGTTGACGAAGAAGCCCATCTCGCACATACCGCCGCCGCGGCGGATATAGCTGTAAATATCAGCGGCTGCGGCAGGAGCGCCGGTGCACTGGTAAGCGAAGTCCACGCCTACACCGTTGGCCACTTCCTTGACCTTGGCGACCCGCTTCTCCAGGGTGTCCTCGTCAGGACGCTTGAAGCAGATGGTCTTCTTGGCACCCAGTTTTTCGGCCACCTTGAGACGATCCTCGTTGCCGTCCACGGCGATGATGTAGTTGATACCGGCGGCCCGCAGGACGCACAGCATGACTAGACCCACAGGTCCGCAGCCCTGGAGCAGAACCTTGGAGCCGAAGTTGATCAGGCCGGTGGACTGTCCTCTTTCGAGAGCATGGACGCAGACGGTAGCCAGTTCCAGCAGCATTCTCTGGTTGAGGTTGAGGTCGTTGACCTGGAAGTAGGTAGCGCCGGCGCCGCGGATCAGCATGTAGTCAGCGAACCAGCCGTTGACACGGTTGCCCTCCGCCTCGCCTCTCTTGTCGCCGATCAGGCCGAAGACGCCCTGATTGTCGCACAGATTGGTGCGGCCGGGCACCATACGGCAGACATAGCAGTCGCCGCAGGAGATGACAGAGGTGACCAGCTTGTCGCCCACCTTCAGGGGTTTGCCGGCGGTGTCCTTCTTGATATTCCGGCCCAGGTAGACCACCTCGCCGGTGCCCTCATGGCCCAGAACCACGGGGATGAGTCCGAAGGGATCCATGCGCCACTCGTGCACATCGGTTCCGCAGACGCCTGCGCCCTCTACCTTGACCAGAATGTCGTCGTCGGTCAGCTCGGGGATGGGGATTTCCTTGACCTCAAACTTCTTGGGGGCTACCAGCATGGCACAGTGCGCTACCTTGGGCAGATCACCCCCCGCGACGGGAGCGGCCTTTTTGTCACCCATGCCGGAGAGTACCTGGCGGACGATTTCTTCAATTTGATTAGAAGTATACTCCATAGGTAATATGTTCCTTTCTGTAAAATGGGATCATCCGTCAGATGATGCGGAAGTGATCCGCCATCACGCAGCGGCGCAGCCGGGTATAGCTCTTGGCCGATGTGATGCCCTCGCCGGTGGGGCCGGCGATGGTGAAGGTGGTGTGGCCCTCTCCGCCGAATCCGATGCCCGCATAGGAGGGAGCGTTCTTGACAAAGATGGTGGTTTCGATCGCGGTTGCGAAGCGGGACAGGTTGTCGATATTCTTGGAGTGCATATGAGCGGTGTGACGGTTGCCGTGCTCGGCCTTGACAGCCAGGTCAATGGCCTGGTCGATGTCCTTGACCCGGACGATGCCCAGAATCGGCATCATCAGCTCGGTCTGGACGAAGGTGTGCTCGAAGGGCACCTCGGCGATGGCACAGCGGATTTCGGGGCCCACATGCAGGCCGATCTTCTCCAGGATCACGTTACAGTCACGGCCTACGCATTCTCTGTTGACGGAGTGGGACACCTTGCCGGTCTTGGGGTCAGTCTTCTCGACCACCACGATCTTGGCCAGGGCGTCAGCCTGCTCCCGGGTCAGCAGGATACAGCCGTTCTTGAGCATGCCCTGGATGAGACGGTCGGCCACATTCTCAAAGACGAAGACCTCCTTCTCGGCGATGCAGGGCAGGTTGTTGTCAAAGGTGCAGCCGTCGATGATGTCTTTGGCAGCCTTTTCGATGTCGGCGGTATCGTCCACGATGACGGGAGGATTGCCCGCACCGGCACCGATGGCCTTCTTTCCGGAGGACAGGACGGCCTTGACCACACCGGGGCCGCCGGTGCAGACCAGCAGGCGGATGGCGGGGTGCTTGTACATGACATCTGCGGTGGCCATGGTAGGCTTCTTGACCGAGGCGACCAGTACCTCAGGGCCGCCGGCGGCGTGCACAGCCCGGTTGACCAGGTCGACCGCATAGTTGGAGGTGGCGATGGCGCCCGGATGGGGGTTGAACACCACACCGTTTCCGGCGGCGATCATACCCATGCTGTTGCAGATGACGGTTTCGGAGGGGTTGGTGGAGGGGGTGATGGCGCCCACCACACCGAAGGGAGCACGCTCGGTCAGGGTCAGACCGTGGTCACCAGTCTTGGCCTCAGCCACGATGTCCTCGGTGCCGGGGGTCTTGTCGGCCACCAGGATGTGCTTGGCGGTCTTGTGCTCCACACGGCCCATATGTGTCTCAGCTACGCCCAGGGCGGCCATGGTGCCGGCCTCAGCCCGGCAGTAGCTGCGGATGGAGGAGATCAGCTTCTCACGGTCAGCCACGCTGGTGGCGCGGATGGTCTTGTATCCGGCCTCGGCGGCGGCGATGGCTTCCTCCATCGTATCGTAAATACCAATGAACTTGCGTCCGTTATATTGGGTTGCATCCCAGGAGTCCCCGGCAGCGGGGGCCTCTGCTCTGATCTCCTTGACAACCTTGGCGACCAGTTCGGCAACCTGTGCTTCAGTCCAGTTAATGGCCATAGCGGTTCTTCCTTTCTCTCAATTCAGACAGCGTTCCGGCAAGCGGATCACTCGGTGTTCCGCAGAACGGATCACTTGCCCAGAGCGGCCAGAACCTTCTTGGTGATCTCGGCAACCAAGGCTGCATCCTCATCGCCCTTGCAGTTGCCGGTACAGGCGTGATCAGGCACATTGTCCTTGCAGCGGCAGTTGGGGGTACCGCGGTTGGGGCACTTCTGGCAGCCGGGATGCTTGCCGGGCAGACCCATCTTCTTACGCAGCTCCATGAGCTTTTCCAGCTGCTCGCAGGGAATCTCGTCGATGTTGCTCTGCGCGCCGGCGCCCAGCTGGCGGGCATACAGGTTGATCTTGGCATTGAACTCCACCTCTTCCATGGTGAAGCAGGCGCGGAGCAGGGTGTTGCCTACGGTCAGGGCACCGTGGTTCTTGAGCAGGAAGGCATCGTGCTTCTGGATGTAGGGCATGAGGGAGTCGGGAATCTCCATGGTGGAGGGGGTGCCGTAATCGCAGGTGGGCACATTGCCGATGGTCAGAATGGCCTCAGGCAGGATGTACTGATCCATGGCGATGCCGGCCACAGTGAAGGCGGTAGCCACAGGAGGATGAGCGTGCACGACAGCACCGGCGTCGGGACGCTCCTGATACACTCTCATGTGCATCTTGATCTCGGAGGAGGGATTGAGCTTACCTTCGATCTTGTTGCCCTGAGCGTCGATCTTGATGATCATGTCGGGGGTCATGTAGCCCTTGGACACGCCGGTGGGGGTGCAGTAGAACTCGTTGGGGCCGACCTTGACCGAAATGTTGCCGTCGTTGGCAGCCACAAAGCCGTGGTCATAGATGCGCTTGCCGATCTCGCAGATTTCTTTTTTGATTTCAAACGGAGACTGTGCCATAGTGTTTATTTCCTTTCATTTGAAAAAATTACAAACTTACAAACTCAGAGAGTGCCAACCAGCCGCTGGGTATCGGCAGCGATCATGAACTCCTCATCAGTGGGGATGACCACAACCTTCACGGGGGAATCGTCGGTGGAGATCACGGCGTTCTCTCCGTGCTTGATGGTCATGTTCTTGTCCTTGTCCAGCTTGATGCCCAAAAAGTCCAGATCGGAGGCGATCAGCTCTCTGGCCCTGCGGTCATTCTCACCCAGGCCGGCGGTAAAGACCAGGACATCCACGCCATTCATTTCGGCCACATAGGAGCCGATGATTTTCTTGGCACCGTGGCACATGATCTCAAGGGCCAGCTTGGCCTGCTCATTGCCCTCATCGGCGGCGGCCCAGACCTCTCTTGCGTCATTGGACACGCCGGATACACCCAGAAGACCGGACTTTTTGTTCATGGCGTTGTCCATTTCCTCGGGGGTCATGCCTGTTTTCTTCATCATATAGGTAATGACGGAGGGATCGACGGACCCGCACCGGGTGCCCATAGGCAGACCTTCCTGGGGGGTAAAGCCCATGGAAGTATCCACCGCCTTGCCGTACTTGACGGCCGAGATGGAGGAACCGCTGCCGATGTGGCAGGTGACGATCTTGAGCTCCTCAAGAGGCTTGCCCACGAACCGGGCGGCCTCGGCGGAGACATACCGGTGAGAGGTGCCGTGGAACCCGTAGCGGCGTACGCCGTAGGTCTTGTACCATTCGTAAGGAAGAGCATATATGTAGGCTTTGGGCTCCAGGGTGGCATAAAAGGAAGTGTCGAACACACCGACCATAGGCTTGTCTGCCATGAGCTTGCGGCAGGCATACACGCCCTTGATGGCGGGTGGGCCGTGCAGGGGGTTGATCGGGACAATAGACTCCAGATACTTCATTTCCTCGTCTCCCAGGACGCGGGAGGAGGTAAACTTGCCGCCGTGTGCAAAGCGGTGGCCGACCGCTGTGATCTCATCCACACTGCTTATGACGCCGAGTTCGGGGTCGGTCAGCAGCTTGAGCACCAGGGCGATGGCCTCATCGTGAGTTGGCATGGGGTAGTCTGCCGAGTAGGAGGGCTTTCCGGGACGCCTGTGTGTGATGGCGCCCGAGAGGCCGATCTTCTCACACAGACCCTTGGCCAGCACCGTATGCCCGTCCATATCAAAGAGCTGATACTTGAGAGACGAGCTTCCGGCATTGACGACCAGAATCTTCATGGGAACAAACTCCTTCTTTCTGTATTTGAATAGAAGACAAACCGATTCACCATGTATTATATCAAAATGACGAAAGAATTTCAATAGGTTGAGCAAAATATTTCATTTGAAAAGCATACAAAGTTTTTCCGGCGGAAAATGGCCTTTTTTATGAAGGATGGCCACTGACAAAAAATTATCAAATGATTTTGACAAAAAAATAACGGAAACACCGTTTTTGGCTTTGTGTTTCCTTCAATTATAATTATATGTCGGCTATTTGCCGGATGGATTCCGACGCGGCGTCGGCAAGGCAGAGTAGCGTTCTTTTTTTCCCCAAATCAGGGACAGAATGGCAAAAATGGAGCATTGTGCATTTTGACGAATGCCGTGCGGCCTCCTGTCCCGGTCAGGTAGAAAAATTTTCATAACGCATCAAGGGTGATTTTGTCAAGAGCGCAAAAAGAGAAAGCCGCCTGTGCGGCTTTCCTTTCTTTGGTGGAGACAGTTGGAAAAGAATCATAAAGCGGGGATTTGTACAGTAATATACAAATAATCATGAAAACGTATAGAGTAATTGTGCAAAAATGACACAAAAAGCAAGAGAAAATTCAAGAAATTCAATGAGCGTAAAATTTTTGTACCTATTTTGTACCTAATTTTTCAAGAGATTCGGTGATCTTGGACTGGTCATCCGGAAAGAGGTGGCTATAAGTATTCAGGGTCTGCTCTATGTCCTTATGGCCAAGATGACGGCTGACAGCGACTATTGTAGAACCATTTGAAATTAAGTAGGAGGCACACGAATGGCGGAAATCGTGTATTCGTATTTTTTTTACACCTGACTGACGGCAGCCGTTATCTAAAGAGTGTTCGAGGGATGTTGGAGGAACCGGATTGTAACCGCCGAAAACAAACTGCGGAGGTTCGGCCTGTTGATCTCTATACTGGGATATCTGCCATGCATGGTGTTCTTCAAGCATATGGCACATAAATGGCGGAATATTGACTGTGCGGATACTGGACTTATTTTTTGGTGTTGTCTCCTTCCAGGTGGAGCCTTTGACCTTACGGGTCAGGCTCCTTTTTATTTTTACCGTCCCGGCGTCAAGATCGATGTCGTCCCAGAACAGAGCATCGGCCTCGCCAAAGCGGCAACCAGAGACGTACAGGAACCAGAACATGACGGCGTGCTCCTGATTAGACACATACGGAATGAATTTCCTGAATTCATCAGGCGTCCAGAAATGCATCTCCTTCTCCGGCTCGGTGTTCCGTGGGCGATCGACCTTGATCATGATGTCGGGTATGTCATAAATACGGTTTCCGAACTTATATATGGAGGACATATACTGGAAAAGAGACGTCTTATAGCTATAATGATAGCCTGCATCATCCAAGGATTTTTGCCAGTCAAGGATGACGTTCGGCGTGATGCTCCCGACCGTCATATGACCAAAGTACGGTGTGATCCGGTTGTTGATCTTATTCTCTATGTCATAATATGACGATTCCTTGACACGGCTCTTTCTGTATTCGAGGTACTTTGAGATCAGGAGCCCGAAGGACATGTTCATTCTGTTGGCTTCTGCGGACTGAGCTTGCTGTTCCTTTTTCGCTTCTTCCCTTTGCTTCCGCGTTGTGATATAGTCCTCATATCCACGCTGGGCCTCCTTCTTGGTGCGGAACCCGGAAAGTCTGGCATTATGCTGTTTTCCATCATCGCCGATCTGGCGGAAACGGACTGACCACAGCTTGCTGGATTTGCTTTGTTCAAAGCTTGGCATATATGCGCTCCTTTACGATTTTGTGATCACATTGCCAGAAACATCTCCGGAAACAAGCCGAAATTTTATGGCGTACCTTTAAACCTCGCCAGCCCTCATGTAGGCGGCGTATATATATTCATTATAATACTCAATTTCTTTATATGATTCCAACCTTATTCCAATGTATCTTCCCTTTTGAAGAAAATTGTAATCGGAGGACAGGGAGTCACCTTCTGATTCGGAAAGAAGTCTCGAATCAAGCGCAAACCAACTTGTTTTGGTACCACATTTCAAATGAAGAAATTCCGTGTCACCATTATAAATAGACAAAAAACTTTCAACACGGCGTTTAGCATGGAGATTAATGTCGGGGACAGCCCTGGCAAACAACGCTGTATAAATAATTTTGAAACACTTCTCTTCGTAGTATTCAAGATAAGCATCTCTTAGTATATGTACACCATTTGTTTCTGCCTCAAGGTCGTTTTTGCATTCTCCCAAATTTTCTTCTCTATCAGGTTGAACCTCAGTTGACGTGTGGCAGGACTTAGACATGATTTCATCGCAAAATATTTCGAAAATGATTTGTGTATATTTAGCGTCATCCATAGCGCGATGCGTCTGTCGATCTGCGAGGCCAAAATGTCCAATAAAGGTTTCTAACCTGTGGTTGGATAATTCCGGATAAATCGACCGGGCTGTATCCAACGTATCTATATACTTGTATGACAGGCCTCTTTCACCAAGAGCATAATACAAGAATTTGTTATCGAAAGTTGCATTGTGTGCTATAAGCGGATAATCGGTTCCTATGAAATCTACAATCTTGTCAACGATTTCATCGATGGTGGGAGCATTGGCGACATCCTCATTTGTAATGCCGTTGATCTTGGTAATAAATGCGGGAATCGTCTCTTTAGGCTTAACAAAAGTTGAAAACCTATCTGATTCAACACCATTTGTAATCTTGATCATGGCAATCTCGATAATTTCACTTTGCGGTGGATTTAATCCCGTTGTCTCGGTGTCATAAACTATGTAATTATAAATGTCACGGAATGGCTTGACATCCTTTTTATACACGATTGGAATTTTGAGAAACTCTGTATCAAAGTGCGTGATATTGGTCTGTGCTGGAGGCTGAGCAATGGTGGGGGTATCGGTTGACGATATGCTGGTACATGTTGCTGCTTTTGAAGATGCAGTTTTCTTACATGATTGAACAGCAGACTTTTTATTACATTTTTGGACATAATGAATACAAAGATAAATCAAATATAAAAGACCGACGGGATAGAAGATGACCAGAAGAATAATTTTCCATGATTTAGCTGTCATCTTTCTCCTTTTCTTTGAGCGTCTTCTTATTATGACTGTTTTCTTCCTCTTTTTCATTGGTGGCCTCCTCATCTGCTTTGTCGAGTTCGGACATATAGCCAGCTGTGATAATACCAGACGGCAATGCTACTATGGCAATACCGAATACTGATGACACCATTGTGACCGCTCGGCCTACAGTTGTGACGGGATAAATATCTCCATATCCCATTGTGGTAAGTGATACAGTCGCCCAGTAGATAGCGTCAAAAAAGTTATGGAAAGAATCTGGTTCCACGTTGATGATGATGAGAGCAGATAACAGAACATATCCAACCGCCAAGGTACCGACGGCTGTGAGCGGTTCCTTCGATTTCTTGAAAACATCGGCAATGATCTGGATACTGCGTGAATAACGGAATGTTTTGAAAACTCGCAGCACCCGCAGTGCCCGGAGCATACGTGCGACCTTCAGTACTCGGAAGACACCGTTGATGGAAACGAACGATGGCAGAATAGACAGCAGATCAATTACAGCCATGAGTGTGAACGGGTACCGAATGAAAGAGAGAACCGAGTGACGGCCAAACTTGAAGTCAGCTGTGATCCATCGGAGCAGGTAATCAAGAATAAAAATGACAGAGCAAACTTTGTCTAAAACAAGAAAACCGAAGTAGTCTGTTTTGAAGGCTAAGGGAACCAGGCTTGATATAATGACAATGATCATGAAAAGATCGTATACAGAGCTGAGTCTGTCATCGCCATTTGACTTCTCAATGATCTCATATATTCGCTTTCTCATATCACTTAAACTTTGCCCTCAATTCCACAACCTTGCCTAAGATGCGCACAGGCAGCGTTTCGCACTCTTCCGGACTGAACACCATCGGGTCATAGGCAGGGTTAAGAGAGATCAACACAAGACCGGCGGCGGTCTTTTTTATTTTCTTACAGGTTGCGTCCTGTCCATTAATCATGACCACAGCCAACTCCCCGCTTTCAATGGTTTGCTGAAGACGTACAATCACAACATCGCCCTCCACCATGCGGGGTTCCATGCTGTCACCGTGAATTGTCAGGGCTATATAATCGCCACCGACAGCAATGGCATCGGAGATTTCTTCATAATCTTCGATGTCTGTGATGGCTTCTATTGGAATGCCTGCGGCAACTCGGCCAAGGACGGGGATCTTTACACCTTTGTGAGAAACAGTCTTTGGAGTGGTTCCAAGAAGATCGGATTCGGAGCATCCAAAGTAGTCCATCATTTTAAGGATCGTGGATTTTCGTGGCTTGGAGAATTCAGTATATCCAGAAAGAGTGGATGGTGCTATACCAATCTCCTTGCACGCATCTGTTGGCAATACGCCTTTTCTGTGGCACAGTTTGATAAAATTTTCTTTAATCATTTTGTAGCCCTTCAACAAATTCGGTTATTTCGGTTTGTGCATTTGGTAGAATCTCAAAAATTTCGGTTAATTCGCTTGACAATTCGGTAAGTTCGGTTTATAATCTGAAATGCAAACAGAAACTGGTGACAAACAAAAGGGTACAGTAACACCTTTACATGTTTTTGTGGTATGTCGATTTATGGTGAATCTCAGTATACCATAAAATCCTGTATTTGTCAACAGATTGTGTTTGCACATGACAGCCACACCGCCACGAAAGATCGGTCACAAAGGCACCCCCCGCCTTTCTGTATGACCGGTACCCGCATATCCCGTGCGGGCGGGTTGCAAAACCCGGTGTCGGTGTGACAGGGCCACTCAGTCGTTTCTGTGTTTCATTTATCCACGGTATCACATTTCTTCCCGAGCCCACCGGCCATGACGGCCTGTGGGCTTCGGACAAGGAAAAAATGAAATATCTTTCATAATAAGATGAAGGAAACGCCTCTCCCCCTGGCAGGGGGGAGAGAGCACTCCCCGGCCAAGGGGAGTGAGGGCGCTGTATTTCGACAAGGGTATTATAATGCAAAATGAGGGGGATGTCAAGTATATTTTGGAAAGGAGGATATGTCTTTGATTGACAGAGCGGAAATTGACAGACGTCTGGATTTCGTCGGCAGGAAGAGAGGGGAGGTGATAGAAGCACTGAATAGCCGCGGCATCCGATGCAGTACATCGATTCTGTCCCGTGCCCTGGAGGGAGGGACGATGGATTGCTTTGCCCGCATACGGGCGGCGGCGGACGAGATCACCCTGCGATGGGTACGGGAGCGGAAGGAAACCCTTCAGACTCAGGTGGAAGCCGAGCTGGCTCCGTATGGCGTCAAGGGACAGGTCACAGTGGGCATGCCGGACAAGAGAACGGTGCCGGTATATGTGGACGGGGAGCTATTCGGCCTCTACAACGAGACCGCACACAGGATGCAATGAGTTGAGAAAGGAACACGAAGATGAGCGTTGAAGTGGAAGCGGAAAAGAGAAACGGGGATGACATTTTGGGCGAGATGAGGCCGTTTGAATCCTCCCCTCCTGAGGTGGAGGCGGCTTTGCGGGCGATCGAAGGCGGTGTGCCGCCCTGGATGGGCGTGCAGCAGATCATGGAGCGGTACTCGGTCAGCAAGACCACGGCGTACCAGTACATAGCGGCCATCCGGGCCTTCTGCGGCGGCGGCAAGCTGGGGCGGGGGAAGGTGCTCCTTGCGGAGTGTCTGTACTGGGAAACAAATATCTCGCACGAAAAGGTAAGGCTGTAGCAGGAAAGGAGAGCGCCATGTACGAAACAGAAAGCATGGACGAGCTGGCCGAGCGGGCCAACTGGCGGATCACAGAAAAGTGTATGGACGGATCTGTGGTGATCGTGGCAGAGGTTGGGGGGGGAGGATGCATACAGGTTTTTCGGCCGCTACCGACCCAAGACAGGGGAGTTCCGGCTATATCCAAACCAGATCCTCAAGCCGGGCTGTGAGTGGCTGAACCGGGTGAGAGCCGTCAGCATATGGCATGTCAAGTAACCGGCGAGGTACCCTGCTATACAGCACAGAACAGCATCCTCTATACTATCAATGAAAGGGGGATATGATCATGGCAGTGGTAGCGGATTATATAGACAGCGCAGGCTGTCACATCACAATCTGTGACGATTATTACAAGGGAATGACCCACGAGGACGGACAGAAAATCATCAATAAAGCGTACTGGCAAGGCGTAAGAGCCATTATGAGAGCGGTAGAACAAGGGCGCCTGCCTCGCGAAGTGCTGGATCAGGTTGTGGAGGTTGTGCCGCATAAGGCAAAAGAAGAGGACTCAGAAACAGAGACATGATGTTGCTGTTTTAAAGCATTCAATTCCCCGCCTGCGGGAAATGGCAGGTCAGCATGTGAAAAAGAAAGGACGATCGTAACCATGCAAAAGCAGAAAAAGTCGTATATAAGGCCGCAAAGCAAGCTCATAGCCCTCAACCTGGAGGAGTCTATATCCACATCCGCCAAGCATG
>CAZQAI010000004.1:0-28581 GCA_964591305.1 uncultured Clostridium sp. | reverse complement strand
CCGAGCTTTTTGAAGACTTTGAAAAATTTTTTTGCACCTACTTGACATAATGGGACGATCTGGGACGGGTTGTCATTCCCAAGGAGATCCGCCGTACCATGCGGATCCGGGAGGGCGACCCCCTGGAAATTTATACAGACCGCGAAGGTGAGGTCATTTTCAAAAAGTATTCCCCCATCGGTGAACTGGCCGCTTTTGCCGGACAGTATGCCGAAACACTGCACAAGACCTGCGGCCTGGCCGTGGCTATATGTGATCGGGATGCTGTCATTGCCTGCGCTGGGGTGCCCCGCAAGGAATTCAATGATAAGCCCCTGTCGGAAGAGCTGGAAGCCATCATAGAAGGTCGAAGTCTCTATCACTTCACCGAAGGAAGCACCGTTAAGCCCCTGGTACAGGATAACGACACCCACTATATCCACTGTGCTATGCCTATCATGACCGAAGGGGACATTGTGGGCTGTGTGGTCTCTGTCCGCCCCAAGGATGAAAGCTCCGACAAGAACGCATATCCCGGTCCCGATGTGGAATCCAAGCTCATCCAGACAGCTGCCGGTTTTCTGGGCCGCCAGTTGGAGGCATAATCACAGCAAAATACCTCCCTGCACTGCGGCTACCATGGAGATGCAGACTACAGCATTTTCCGCCAAAGGTCGGAATCTTGGATTGCTTCCGGCATCCCGCGAATCAAAATGAAAATCCGGGGAACACAGCACTCAACATGTTGAGTGCTGTGCTCCCCGGATACTGTCTCTCGGGGGTCAGGATTACTCAGCCGTCAGACCTGAGCGCTCAATGCCCTGTACCAGGAAATTCTGGCAGAAGGCGTAGAGAATCACCAGGGGCATGATAATGCACAAGCCGCATGTATTGCGGATGGCAGAATAATACATATTCTGGCCTGCGTAATCTGTCTTGAGTGAGTTCGGAATATCCACCACATTGGGCATCAGCACGGTCTTGGATGAGGTAAAGAACAGCTCAGTATAGAAGTTATCTGTCCACTGCCAGCAGAAAGCAAACAGGAACACGGTAATCATCATAGGCACAGACAGCGGCAGGATGATGGTGATAAAGGTACGGAAAGTACCCGAGCCATCGATGTATGCCGACTCTTCCAAGGCATCCGGGACACCGTTGAAGAACTGACGAAGCATAAAGATGTACAAGCCATTCTTGAAAGCCAGACCGGTTGCTGACAGTATCAGCAGCGGCGCATAGGTATTGGTCAGGTTAATGCCTGCATCCTTCATAGGAAGTACGTGGATATTTGCCAGTACGGCATCCAGTCCTGCAATACCGGTTGAAGCATGGCCGCTCAACAAAGACATAATGCCCCAGATATCAAAGAAACGGAATTGCATAAATATCGAGAGCTGAAGTGTCTGGTG
This sequence comes from uncultured Clostridium sp., assembly GCA_964591305.1. Taxonomy (GTDB): domain Bacteria; phylum Bacillota; class Clostridia; order Oscillospirales; family CAG-272; genus CAMEON01. The sequence goes on along the minus strand of CAZQAI010000004.1, from coordinate 27,190 downwards.
AGGCACAATCATGGTCAGAATGACCAGCATCATGACCAGCTTATTGCCCTTGAAGCGGAACTTGGCCAAACCGTAGGCTATGAGACAGCATGAAAATGTCTGAAGTATACCGCAGGAAAGAGAAAGAATCAAGGTGTTCAGGAAGGCCTGGCCATATCCAAGCTCCGTAAGGACCGCCTTATATATGTCGAGCGTAAAGTTTTTCGGGATCAAACGGACAGTCACATCCACGAAATCTTCCGGGGACATGAAGGAACCGGCGATCTTTGTAAAGAAAGGATACAGCACGACATATGCGATACCGATCAGAAGCGCCAAGCGGAAAATGTACCAGACGACCTTCTGGAAGAAGTACAGGTTGAGGAACTTAGCCTTCAGCCGCTCCTTCAAAGGGGTTCTTTCAAATTCCACTTTGATCTTATTCTTGCTTTCCTTGGTGACTTTGGGTGTAGATTGCATATTTGCGTCCATTCTTCTGCCTCCTTAATCACGCTTCTGGTAGAATACAAAGGCGGAGAATATACCGGCTACCACCGCCAGAATCAGCATGACAATAAGGAAGTACATCCATGCCATGGCAGACGAGCGAACACGGCCATCCGTAGCCTTATCTACCTGTTGGATATATGCCATCACTGTGTTGGAATCTGTCGTGAAGGAGTCGATGATGGTATAGACCGCATTCACCAGAATCATGGGACTTATCATGGGGAAGGTAATCTTCCAGAAGGTTTCCCATGCGGTGGCGCCGTCGATACGGCAAGCCTCATAAATAGCAGGGGATATGGACTGAAGACCTGCTAGGAAAATCAACATCTGGACGCCGGAACGGTTGACAATGTCATAGATATTGTTGATCATGTCCACCACGTACTCCACAAGATTGGTACCGATCTTCATGGAGGAGAACAGTCGTTCAATATCAATGGCCGAGACAATTTCCGTGGCGGCACTGGATCCGGAGCCGTCGTTGATGCCGCTGGAGTCCTCCATGTAAGAACCTAAAATGTTCTGGCCCTCCACCGTCTCCATAATACCTGTAGACAGGATGACAGGGATGAAGAAGATGGCACGGAACACCGCACGGCCGGCCATTTTCTGATTCAGCAGCACGGCCATAAACAGGGAGAACAGCAGGATGGCAGGAACATCGAAAACCAGCTCCTTCATGCCCTCAACCAGAGTCTGCACGAACTGAGGATCGGTGGTCAGGGCATACTTGTAGTTTTCAAGCCCGACCCACTCCGTTGTGTAACCGCCTCCGGTTATGATCTGGAAACTGCAGAAGCTCATCTTGATTGAATTCAGGATGATGGGCAGATAAATGAGGAGGAATCCAATGACAAACGGGAGAACAAAGATCCAGCCGGCCCTGGCCTTGCGCCGATCCAAAGAAGCGACTTTGCGCTTCTTTGGCTTTACGGCACTGACCGTTGACTGCAGCTTGACTTCATTGGTCATACTAAGTTACCTCTCTTTCTCTCATGTGATTCAACGCATGATGACCACATAGCCATACGCAGGAATGGTATATGTGATTTCGTCATACACGACGCTCACCGAGAAGTTATTGTAGTTCAGGAGGAACGTCTTGTAGGCCGTATAGCTGCCATTGGCTGTCTTATCGCCGTATGTGACCGCCACAATCCGTCCGTCAGCGGACAGATACTTAGAGGGATCCTCCTCCTCTTCGTTGTCCACAACCGTACCTGTCTTGATCATGTCGTCGATGTCCTGTTCGGTCATATCGGTCATGTTGGTTACATAGTAGCGGAGCAGAGACTTGATTTCTTCGCTGGCGGTGTAGAGATCCTTTCCGTACACCTCAGACACGTGGAAGGTGGTAGCACGGGAAGCATTCAGTTTATCCAGCACGGCAGTGTAATAATAGTAGCGGATGTATTGCTCAATCTCGGAATGCAAGGTGGCCACATATTCAGCATATGCTTCGCTATCTTCTCCTCCAAGCGCCTTGACGGCACTTTCCAGATACTGTCCTGCCTCGAGTTTCTTGAAGACATCCTCTACCCACTGATCCATCTCTGCACCGGGCTTCACTCTTGTCAGAGAGTAGTCCGCCACCTCGCCGCGGGTAGTACCGGTGCGGGCTGCTGCCACAAGCTCTGTCACAGGTGTCTGGACATAATCCTTGTTGAAGAACTTGATGGCGTTATTGTACTTGGTCGAGTTGGGAGCCGCCACCTTTTCGTCGTCATACAGGGTCAAGGTAGGTACTCCATCGAACATGTACTCAGAGAAGCTATCGAACAGCAGGTAAATGTAGTAACTCTGCACATCGGCCTGCATGGTGTAGTTGCCACTGATGTGGTAGGTCACCTTGGAGGCGATATCCGCAGTCAGGGATGCGACGGACTTTTCTATATTGCCGAGATCAGCCAGAATCAGGTCGTACACCTCGGCTGATGTGCCTTCGGTCATCTTAGCGGCGATCCGGTCGTGGCCTTCCGCCACGGCGGCACGGACTGCGGCGTCCATGTCGGCCATTTGCTCATCGTAGTAGAAGCTGCTGGTCTTGAGCTCAGACAGCACGGTCAGGTATACGAAGTAGACAAATTCCTCGGCCTCAGCCCGGACATCGGTGCCCTCGGGGAGTGTATGCTCGTTCAGCTTTTCAACCAGCTGGTCAACAATTGCGGAGAGTCCGACGGTGGACAGGCTGTCCATGCTCATCACAGCCTCAGTCACAAAGGCATACATTTCCTCATTGAGAGCGGTCACATCCGATGTCTTAAAGCCATCATCCTTGAAGTCGAATGTGGGTTTGGACTTGCTGTCCACGCTGCTCACGATTTGCGCGGCATATGCCTGTACATAGGCTGTCATCAGGTCATCCGAGGTATCGCCGTACGCATTCTTGATTCTGTCGGCCACCAGGTGGAGCTTTTCACTGATGACTGTATCTTGCTCCATGGTATCCACAGCAGCCTTGAAGCCGATCAGTTCGCCATAGGCAGCCAGTCGGTTGGAGGCAAGGCGAGCCACAGTGGTGTCTGTCTTATAGGAAACCGTCATCACTTCCAGTGTATCCACGATGTTGTCCGGCTTGACCAGTGACAGCACAGAGCGGTAATACTTTGCGATCACATACGCTCTCACATCGGTTTCCATAGTGTCAGGAGTGGCATACTCCACGCGTTTGCTGGTATCCGTTACATCAATGGCAGCCTGGACTGCAGCTACACACGCGGCTACCACCTCGTTCAGTTCTGCATCTGTCACCACATGGTCCAGCTTGTAGTTGCCATCGGTCACAGCGGCTACCTTCCCCTTTGCGGGGTCGGTCAACTGAGAGGTGATGACATTATTGACGGACTTAATGGCATTGTTGACATTGGTGGCATTGGACACTTCGCGGCCGCTTTCATTGATACGGGTCGTGACAAAATTCAGAGTGGGAACGGTGCTGGTATCACTCAGCTCGCTCAGGGAGGTATACAGCATACCCACAAAGTAGCCAAGGATATTCGCATCAATCTCAGTCAGGCCATTCTCGTCCTTCTGATCATCCGACAGGATGGGGTCAAAGGTGTAGCTCTCGCCCAACAGTTCACGCATGTACTTAATAAGGCCGGTCACCGAGGTGGCATTCTCTTCGAGCCCGTACTTTGCTATGATCTCCGCGTCGGACAGGCTGCGGTTGGCATCCAAGTAACGGAGTAAATCAACCTCGCTGTACAGCAAGCCATAATTCTCTTTCACAAGCAAGTCGTAGATGTTTTCGGCCTTGCCGTAGATCCCCACCTGGCCGTTGCTATCGGTACCGTAGCAGCCCAGAATCAGGTTAGAAATATGGGTGTACAGGAAGGTATCAACCTCTGCCTTGTCCACAGTCAGATCGAATTTGATGCCCAGTTTTTCCTGCATCAGCGTATCCACATAAGCCAGCTGTGCATCAATCTCAGCGATAATGCTCTCAGGAACACCCTCGGTCCCTTTGACCAGCAAGGCACCGGATTCTGCGTCGGCTCTCAGCTTGGAAAGCACCTCATACTCATTCTCCAGCGAGAGAATGATACGGGAAATGTTGCGGACGTAGGTTTTGAGCTGAGCCAACGCCTGCTTTTGGGTGGTCTCGGCGGAGCTGAGCAGAACCGCCATGGACTCCTTCTCTTCATCAGAGGCAGCCTCATACCGGCTGTACAGCTCCTTGTAAGCGGCATCAGCCTCCACATAGGCGGCCATGCGGCGTTCAAAGGAACGCTCACCGGTGACGTAAAGGTATGCGCATCCGTTGATACCGGAGTAACTGCTCAGGCAGGTTTCAATGAAGGTCTCGGCAGTGGAGGCCAAGCTCGCGATATTTTTACGCGCATCGGCCACCGCTTCCTTCTGCTGCTTGATCTCGTACTCCTCCTTATTGGTCTGGTAATCCAAAACCTTCTCATACTCAGCCAGAATATCGTTCTCCAGCTCATCGGTATCCGGCACGCGCATGCCACTGAGGAACTCATGATCTATGATGAGCTTGTTCTGGACATCCTTGAGGACACCGTTGACTTCATTGTAAATATCAACCAGGTCATCCTGCCAGATATCATACCGGATGGAGTAATACTTACTCAGAAGGTCATCTTCCTTAAGCAGCTCGGTGTTCGCATAGGAAAGAGTGAAGTACAAAGAGGCGCCGTTTTCAATGGCCTTCAGCTTTGCGTAGTCAATATCTCCCTCCATATTCAGGGGAGAGCCGGCGAAGTTCATGTAGCCATGAAGCACCACACCGACAAACGGAACGCTGTAGCTGGACTTGATGTAACGGCTGGAGTCCAGGGACACGTCCAGAATGTGATCCACATACTGCCATGTGTAGACATTACCGCCATCCACCATCACCGACAGATTGGACTGATCGGCGCCGGACAGGTATTCCAGTGCCTTCTTGACAAAGGTACGGGCATCCTCCCGGTTGTAAGGCTCATCCTCATCGAAATCGGAGTTCAGGGCGGAGCCCAGGGAGCCAACGGAAATGCCGGTTACATTGTCATAATCCAGATACTTATTGATAAACTTGGTGTAGAAGTGGCTGAAGTAAGCGGGGGAAATGGCCATCTGATAGTAACCGCCGTACCTCTGCTGAGTGGCGATATATTCCCGCTTGCTGGCGTACCGGTCATCAATGGTCTTGACCAAATGCTTACGCATGGACAGGCCATCGAACAAGCCAGTACTCATCACATAAGAGAAATCGAATTCAGGGTAAATACCCATCTCTCCGCCGCTGACATTGGCGGCGTAATCAAACAGCTCCTGCATGGAGACATCCTTGGATACCGAACGCTCCCACTTGAGGTTGTACGGCATCTTGGGATACATGCCTCCGTTGGCATACCCTGTCAGCTTGAAATTGATGTTGGTCACACCTTGATCCGACAGCTCCTCATACATGGTGATGATGTCAGCGGCCGATGTCAGGGCTTTTTTCACGCTCACAGGGATAGAAGCGATCCTTTCGGTGGCATACAGGGAACCGAAAGTCTCGATGTACAGGGGGATGTCGTTTGCGGTCTCGGCCTCAGTCAGTCGGGTCAGGATCCCCTTGTTCTCCAGGTAGCTCCGGTAAGCAAAGGCCATACCCAGCCAGGTGGTATCGTACCAGGTGTCGTTCTCCAGGCCCTTTTCCTGAACCAGTGATGCATCGGTCAACATGATGTAATGTACCTTGAAGTTGCCGGTATATTTTCGGTCGGTCGTCACTGTCCACTCACTGTTGGTGCCGACAGAGATGGACTCTGCCAGGTTGTAGGAGTCCTGAGGACGGGGGTTGAAGTTCATCATCACGGTGTCATAAGGAGCCAGCACGCCGGAGTGGTAGTACACCAGGTTGGTCAGTGCATCGCCTTCCTCGATGATAGCGGCATACCCGCGGCTGTTGATAACAGGGTTGATCTCGCTGGCAGAAAGCAGCTTATTGTACTGGCTATACGAAGCGGCCAATGTAGCTTCGCCCTTCTGAGCAGCGACCAGCTTGTCGTAAATTAAGCCGGAAATTCTGGTGGTCTTGTAGTCGCCGGTGCTATCGTCGTACTCGACGCAGTCGTAGTACTGAGTGTTCTCCACAACGCCGAAGACAGGATAGCGAACGGTCTGCTGATACGTACCGGTCAGCTGGTGGTATGCGTAATCGGCGCCATACACCTTGCTGGACACAGAAGTGGTATTCACATTGACCAAATCCTCCAAGGAGAACAGGGTACCTGATCCGTCAGGATAGAACACATATCCCTCATACGCATTATTGCCGCACCCCATGTAAGGGAGAATGCTGATGTTGGTCAGCTGGTAGAGAGACTCGTTATAGGTCAGGCCATTCACAGGCAGACGCACCGTGAAGCCATCCTCGTCCAAGGTGTACTCCAGAGCCATCTTGAACACAGGAGGATTGGCTTCGCTGCTCTCGTACTCTGTCAGCTGATGGTCATAATCCATCTCCTCGTAGGAATACTCCGGGCAGGCGGCCTTGATCATCTCCTCCAACCTTTCGACCTCGGTAGACGAAATGGTGGGATCGCACACCCAGATGTCCATCTTATCACAGATGGGAAAGGCATTCAGCAGATCCTTGAGCAGGGTATCAGTGGCGCAATTTTCCTTGGACTTGACGCCGGTGATCTCACCGGTGTCCGCATTGTAGCTGCCGGAATAGTAAGCAAGGAACTTGCTGAACCAGAACACGCCTTCCTTGGTATTCAGATCATAGTACTCCATCATAGGAGCCAGCAGCTTTTCTCTGAAACGGCTGTCCTCGATCTGGCGAGGCACCAGGTGGCGGGCCTCCTCACGACCAATGATGTACTCCACGCGGATACCGTTCTTGATGTTCTTTACGGTGATCTGGTCACGCAGAGAGGCGTACTCATAGCTGGAAAATTCCTTTTCCTTGCCATTATCTGTATACTTGATGATGATTTGCGACAGAAGCTGGTATTTGATGCTGTCCGAAGCCGTGGCAGAACCCACATCATACGGGTTGGTGGACAGAATCTGCCCTGTCACATTGTTCTTGACTGCAACCTCGCCTGATGTTTCATCGCAGTAGATGGAATAATCGCCTTTGGTGAGCTTGAGACGCATGGTTGCCAGCTTTTCGTCGGGCGTTGCGAATACCTGTGTCAGGTATTCAACGTTACCGCCCGCCTCGGTCTCTGTCTCCGCTGTTGTTTCTTCTTCGGCAGCAATCGTGACAGAAAAACATGTCAGAACGCTGCACAGCATTAAAACAGCTAAGAGCAGGGACAAGAATTTATTACATTTCTTCATTCAGGCTTCTCCTATCTGCGTTACATTCTGTACTGGATTTCTGTTACGATATTGGTAATCAAACTGACAATCTTTCCTACCAGGGTAGTAAAGAGCACCGCCACGAACATGATGAAGACCATGCCCACGACAGTTCCCAGGACGGTTATGACATTCTTGCCCATGGAGTAATCGTGGGTGACCATGGTGCCGAAGAAGATCAAAAGGCCCATCCAGAAGAAAGCCAACGTTCCAAGAAAGCTTATAATCTGGGTCTCGGTGGAAATGCAGAAGTTGGAATAGATTGTGGCGGGGATCACCAGCAGGGGAATAGGCACCAGACTGTAGGAGCAGGCAATAAAGATATCTTTGAAGGAGCCTTCTCCCTCGAACAGGGTGGTCAGACACCAGTTGGCCAGCACGAACAGAAGCAGAGGAATCAGCACACCCAGAATCTGTGCCCAAATGCTGGAATAGGTTCCGCGGGGATTGAGCAGGTAGCCCTGGCCGATGGACTGATAATAGAAGGTCAAAACGGCCAAAACGATGAAGAAGACACTGGCTCTCACAGAACCGCGCTTTTCGTGTTTCAGATCCCAGAAGCCGTCAAAGGGATGGAAGATAACATGGAAGCCATATGCCACCTCCTGCCAGAAGGTCCGCTTCTTACCCGACACAGCCACTTTCCTGTTGATCTTACCCATGGCCTTGAAGAACAGCACCACACCCGCGATGACAGCTACGATGATGAGGATCAACACAAGGAAGTAGGTAGACATCCATTCCTTCCGGATCTCCTTATAGGAGTTGGACCAGTCTGCGGTGTCGTAGGCAGACTTAAAGTAAGAAAGGGAATTTTCGTAATCCTTGTTCCGGTACATGGCCTGGCCGATACCCACATAGGCAGAATCGAAATTGGAATTTCTCTGAAGTACCTTGGTCCAGAGGTCGATGGCTCGATCATAGTCCTGGGTGTTTTCTGCTGCAATGGCCTCCAGCAGAATATCGCCATACTCAGTGCGGCGGAAAACCGTGATGTTGTTGTTGGTCTTATCCAGAATCAGCATATCGGTGCCCTGGTAGGCGATGGCCTCGATGCTGCCCAGGTTACCCAGCATGGTACCATTGTCACCGAAGGCAAAGAGCAGGTTGCCATCGTAGTCGTAGGTGTAAATCCGGTTTCTCTTCTCATCAATAAGCGACCATGTGTTCTCAGGGCCCACAGCCACATCGATCACGGTTGACACACCGGTGATGTCATCAGTGGACCTGGTGGAATAATCGATTTCACCGGCCGGTATCTGGAAGCCGTTACGCCGCATGATCTCGGTGCCGTTCGCGTTGAGCAGCTTGACAGGTGAATATTTTCCATCCGTGGAGCCGGCGGCGATGGCAGCTTCCACATCGCTCTCGTCGATGGTGGAGGTGGTTGCGTACACCAGGTTCTTTTCTTTATTGATTGCGACATTGTTGAACTCGGTAGCGACCACTGTTTCGGAGTTCTCCCGCTGTTCCTTTGTTTGGAAACGGCGCCAAATGATCTCCCACCAGGTAAGGGACACAGCCTGCGCACCGATAAAGCCGGTAAATTCACCATCATCTGTCATCACAATGACGCCCTGGTATGTGGTAGAGGACACCACATACAATCTGTTATATGCATCCACAACGATGGCCACAGGCTTATACACCGCGTTGTCGTCAAACAGGGAGGATTCAGGCGCCTCAATGACGCGGCGGAATTCGCCGTTCTGATCAAAGACCACGATCCGGTTCTTTCCGGTATCGCAGACCCAGATCTGCCGGTCATACTTTTCGTTGGGTTCACTGACAAAGACACCCTGGGGAGCGGACAGACTATCCGGCACACCCTGGTCGTTGTCAAAGGAGGAAATGGTGAACTTCACCTTATAATATCTGTCCAGCACCACGATCCGATTGTTTCCGGTATCTGCGATGTAGACATTCTTGCTCTCGTCGGTCACCATGTCGCCGGGATTGCTGAGGGAAACCTCGAGGTTCATATCCACCGAATTGACAGCCTTAACGGCCGTATAAGCATCGGGTGAGTACAGAGCCTCTCTATCGATATCATAGGTATAGGTCTGATAGGCGGAACCGGCTCCCCCGGTGAGCACCAGGGAGGAAGCTACCATCAGCACAGTAAAGACCAGACAGAGGAGCTTTTTCATATTCAATTTCTTCATACTGCAAACCTCCGTTAATCTTTCATGCCACTGGAGCCCATGGTTTCAATGATATTCGACTGTGACACAATGAAGACCGTAATAGGCACCAGCATCATGATCACCTGTGCGGCAGCAGACGCACCGGCACGCTTGATACCGCCGGCCGTAATCTGACCAATTGCATAGTTGAAGGACTTGTACTGCTCGGAATAGATATACATGGACGCACCGGAGTTCCACAGTCCCTGGAACGAGTAAATAATCAGCGTCAGCCACGCAGGCTTGACCATCGGCATGGCAATGACCCAGAAGGTCTTGAATTCGCCGGCACCGTCCAGGCGGGCAGATTCCAGCACAGAATCATTGACGTTGGTATCCATGAACTGTTTCATCAGGTACAGACCCAAGGAGGAACACCAGGCAGGGACAATCAAGGCCCAATAGGTGTCCAGCCAATGGAGTCCGGACATCAGGATGAAGGAAGTAATGGATGTGACCGTGGAGTTGAACATCAGGGACAGCTGAACCATCTGGAACATGGCGTTTCTGCCGGGGAACTTGATCTTGGCCAGCGCATAGGAGGCCATGGAAGCCAGCAGAAGGTGTCCGAAGGTACCGGCCACCGAGGTCAGCAGCGTGTTGAATATGTACCGGGAAAAGGGCACCCAGGATATATTCATCAGTGTGAACAGGTCACGGAAATTCTTGAGTGTAGGGCTCCTGACTATGAATTTTGGCGGGAACATCCACAATTCATCCAAAGGCTTCAGAGACTGCATGATCACATACAGCATAGGCAGGAACATGAATGCGCCGAGAATGACCAGAATAACCGTTATACCGGCGTCGCCGCCCGCAGAGCGGGCGATGACAACCTTGTGATTTCTTGTTCTTAACTTTGCCATATCATGTACCCAACCTTGAAATAATTTTCTTGACCAACATGTTGGCACCGACCATGAGCAGGAACAGGATAACTGCGATCGCAGAGGAATAGCCGATCTCGTACCGTTGCCCGCCATAATCCTCCAGGTGGTGTATGATGGTATGGGCGCAGTAGTTGACAGAGGGGAATCCGGCCAAGGCGGTGACGATACCGCCAAATCCGAAGGAACCGGTGATGGCCATGACCGCACCGAACATCAGCTGCGGCTTCATGGAAGGCAGGGTGATGTAGTACAGCTCCTGCCACCGGTTGCGGACACCGTCCACGGCTCCAGCCTCAAACAGCGAATGGTCAATGCCCTGAAGACCGGCAATGAAAGCAAGGAAGGAGGTACCCAGAGAGGTCCACAAGGCCACGATGATACACAGCGGCATGACGTACCTTTCGTCCTTGAACCAGTTGATTTCTGTATCAATCAGACCCAGCTTCATCAGCGTGGCGTTGGCCCAGCCGTAGGAGTCGGACGAGAACAGGGTACCCCAGATCAGGTACACCTGACCGGAAATAGACGGTGCATAGAAGATCAGGGTTACCAGAGCCCGGATCTTGGGAGGCAGCTCATTGATGAACCACGCCACCAGGAAGGACATCAGGTAGGAGGCCGGTCCCACGATGACAGAGAAGATCAGAGTGTTTTTGACCGCGATCAGGAAGATGTCGTCATCGAAGAAAAGCGTTACATAATTTTTCAGCCAAACAATATTGGGAAACTCCAGCATGTTGAAATCAGTAAAGCTGAGCAGAACGGAAAGCACCACAGGAAGCACTGTGAACATGGCGAACAGGATCATGTACGGGGCAACCATCACGTAAGCAACCCAGTTCTGCTTAGCCTCCTTCCACTTCCACTGCGCTTTAGTCAGTTCCCGGGAGGTGGCTTGTTTTTCAGCTGTTTTTGTAGCCATTTACTATCTCTCCTTACATAGATTCAGGGGATATGCGTTTTATGGAATCCCGCCGTGCACGCTCAATCAGTCAGGCTGACAGCATCCGCAAGGAAATCTGCCATACACTTGAACTGTGTCGCGATCTCGTTGGTATTCTTGTACACCTCATAGGAGAAGCAGTTGCGAAGCTTCTTCTTCTCGGCTTTGGTGAGCGTGGTATCGTTCATATCATACCCCATGACAGTGATTCTGTCCGCCTCATACTTGGAGCCGTCAGGGTCCAGTTGCTCGTACTGAGCATTGACATGCTCAAGGGCGGTCATCATGATGGCGATATTGTCGCTCCGAATCGCTGTCTCGACCTCGGTAAGGAGTGCATCGTACGAGGAGGAGTAGTCCTTATTCTTGCGAATGGCATCGATCAGCTGTGTGATTTGAGCCAAGCGTTTGGTCAGCAGATCCTTATAGTCCGTCTCGCCATCGCTCAATGTCTCCAGATTGAACTCATTGCGTTTCCGTTCGATCTCTTTGTTGATGGTATTGATATACTGAAGCAGAGCAGTGGACGGATCCGCCTTGTCGTTGAAGGCGCTGAGGAAAGCAAAGTTGGTATACCGATCAATGATGTAGGAACCGGGATAGTTGGGAACGGCTGCCAGGTTGTTGAACTGGAGCCACACCTGCTCGAACTCCTCGGTGGTCCAGGGCAGACTGGAAAGAGCCTTTCGGTTGGCGGTGGCCTGCTTAGCCGAGGGACCGAGAATAGCCACCATCTCATTGGCAAAGCTGGTCTGGCATTCCTCGCCGGTGTACCACTTCATAAAGCTCCAGGCCCGCTCTCTGGCTTCATCTTCGCAGCACTTGACCATGACCACGGCGGTGACAGTGGAGATGGAAACATTGTTGATGCTACCGTCCTCCTGACGTTCACCGGGCAGAGGCGCAAACTGCCACTTGCCTTCTATCTCAGTTGCAAAGACCTTGAGCTGATTGTAAAGGGTGGTATAATCACCCAGCACAATGGGCATCTCACCGGTGCGGAACCGGTTGGCTGCATCGTACTGGTAAGGGAAGGAATATGTGGTGAACAGGTCGCACATCTTTTCGAAAGCGTACAGGCCCTCCTGGGAATCCAGGTTGATGCGCATACCGTTGTCTGCATACAGGTTGCCATTGTTCTGATACAGGAATATCTTGCTGTCTGTTGTCAGACCGATCTGCATGTTGTTAGCCTGAAGAGTGGGGATACAGGCCTGAAGCTCATCCCAGGTGGTAGGGATGTTCAGATCCAGATCAGCCAGGATGTCAATGCGGACAAACATCATGGGGAAGGACTGAGTTTCTGGCAGCCCGTAGTAATGCATGGTCTCGTCGGCGTCCTCCATGCCAAGTACCAGCATGGCGGCGTCGGTAAAGTTGCTGCTCACCTCGTCAAAGTCATCAAACCCTTCAATATTAATAAGGGCCGAACGGATGGCATAGTTGATGACATCACCCTGAGAAAGTCCCAGATACACATCCGGTCCCGCATCGGCCAGAATGGAAGGGAGCAGTGTGCCGGCTGCGACCAGCTTGAGGTCTATGGTAATATTGGTATCGGGCGTGTAATCGTTGTTGATCAGGTTGCGGATGACCTGCGATTGGTCGCGGGCCGTAGCCAGCCAAACCTCCACTGAATCCTCCGAGGAAGCCTCCAGGGCGCCCATGCTGTTGTAGTCACGGAAGAAGCTCTGGATGAAGCTCTTAACCTCATGCAGGAAGGATTGGAAGAAGTTCGGCGTTGCTTTGGGCAGGCTGGAACCGGCAGGCTGGATCATGATGTAGTCCAACTGAAGAGGCTGTGTCTGTGCATCGGACAGGAAGGTGCCCAACGTACCGATGTAAGACTTGAGCGTCTCCAGATTCTTGGCCACCTCATCGTCGTCAGTGCCCATTTCATTCAGAAGGCGAGCGATCTTTTCCAGCGTAGCCACATTGGAGGATTTCTCACCTGCCAGCTCGGTCAGTTCATCCGCCATCTGATACAGGCGGCGGGACTGTACCACCAGGTCGATCATGGTGTCAGGCATGACCTCGGAGAAGTAGTAGTCACGCAGGCTGTCCGGTGAAGCGCCGGTCAGCTTGATGATATTCAGGTAATCGTTGTTGATATTGGTCAGGATGTCCTCGGTCTGATTGACCACATCGCCCATCCGACCCAGCGTGATCTCGAAACGCACAGTGTACACTGTGCCGGCCTCCAGATACACCTGATAGGTTCTCAAGTCGTCCTTGTCATTGATCTTTCCGTCACCATTGCTGTCATACCGCTCACCCAAGGACAAGCCGGTCACCTGCCAGCTGCTGCTGTAGTTGTATGTGAGCTGTCTGGCCTCGGAAAAGGGTGCGCCGTTATAGTACCCCTTGGCACCAGGCTCAAGCCCCTGGCTGTAGAGATACAGCGAGCGGCAGACAGACATACCGTCCAGCCACTCCTGTTTAAAGCGGGACACAATGTCATACATGCCGGAGGTTTCCACCTTGAAGGTATACTCCAGCCACTGACCGGCTGTCTCCCACTTCTCGCCGCCCACGGTATTGAGCACGGAGCGTTTGACATCGGTGGGCGAGTTGATGGCGCAGGAGCGATCCTCAACAGGATAGATGGTGGTATGGGAGGAAGCAGTGGTGAACTCACCCTCTATCTTAATGGTATCTTGCCCCGGCTCCTGATCCGCATACTGGGTCATGTACTGCTCATAGGAAGGCACATCCTCCAGCGGGTACAGGGTAATAGCGCCGATGATCATGGGCTCGTTCTTGCCCTCCAGGGTGATGGTATTTTCCCCGGCTTCAAAAACAAACTCGAAGTTCTCCAAGTAATAGCCGCTGGAGTCCTTGACCTCGTATACCATCCATTTCGGCGTTTCCACAGAGGTGGGGCGGAGCTCGTTCCCTTCAATATCTGTTTTCAGGTACCGAACCAGATATTCGTCGCAGAAATCGCTCATGGCAGCAGTCATGTAAGCGGGCGCGGCGAAAACCACTTGTCCGTCCTTGACGGCGGCATCCGTGAATCCGGCCTGAACGGCCTTATCCTTGACGGACTCAGCCTCCTCCTTACCGGGATTCACAACAGCCTGCTCATACATGTTGGTCCAGTTCTTGACAAGAGTCAGAAAACGCGCCTCAGCAAAGGGGACCTTGTCGTTGATCATGAGCACACGTTCAATTGAAGTGGTACGGTTGGCCGTAGGATAATACTCAATCCTGACAGCATACCGTCCGGTGGCCGGAATGTTTACCTTCCAGGACACCATTCCGTCGCTGGGGGTGGACAGGCCCTCACGGCCGTCTGCTGTCGTCCATTCAAAGCCCTCGTCTTGGGTAATATACTCGCTTACATTAACTTGCACTGTCTCGGATGCTTTGGGTACATTGCTGTACTTGGCATTGTACTCTTCGTACGAGATGGCGTTGAGGAGCTCCTTGATATTGTCCAGAGACGCGCTGGAACTCCCGGAGTCGTCTGAGGCCGCAGAAGCCAGCACGGTCATGCCGCCAAGGACCATCACCGCACTCATGATAAGAGCCGCCAGCCTGAGACATTTCTTTCGCTTCATTCACTTTTCCTCCTGGTTTGATTTGCGGTCCGATGCCGTAATGCGTCATCGGCTCATGGGGGTTCCGATTCTGCCCGTCCCTCCGGTTTCTGCGCATGAGTCGGCTCCGACCCTCCTCACTGAAGGAAAGTGGGCGGGTTGACTACCGTGCTCACTGCATGGCGCAAATCGGAGACGGGAGTCTGTACCGAAAGCTTTCGGGACCATTTGCAGAACACCCCACATTGACCTGATTATGATACCACAAATTTCTCGGAATGTCAAGAGGGGTGCCCATCTTGTTACATTTATAAGGCTCCCGAAAACGGATGCTTTTTCCATGATTTCGCCTGTTCACAATTTATTCATGACTGTCTGTGGGCAGTTGCCATTCCGTTTGTTCGGTTCTGCTGACAGGATTATGTGGCTAATAATGTGAAAATTTCTTTACTCAATTTGGGCCAATATGTGAACATTCATAATTTGTTGTCATTTTGTTTTCAATTTTTTTCTTTTTATGCGTTATAAATTTACTTTTTTCATCCCCTTTTTACTTCATTTCTTGCCATCTTATGATGGTCAATCCCCATTCACTCGAAAATCAGGTATGTTATTTTGCACAAATTTGAGGGTCATTTTTCTACGTTTCGGCATATTCAACAAAATTTAACCATGGGTCTTGCGCGCCCTGATTATGACAGTTCTACTTTTCCTGAAGTAGTCGCGGGGCCCCTCGCCCCACTCTACAATGGAAAAGGGAGCGTATGATAGAGGGTGGCTGAACTGTAACGTTACAGGTCAGCCGGGGAACGGAGGAACGCCCGGGGGCTTCTTGAAAGAAGCCCCCAACCCCCCAAAGAACTTTCAATATATCTATGTATTGAATTTATCGTGATGGCTTTTCCGGAAAACCAGCGTTCATGGCACCCAACATAACCTAAACGCAGTCGCGGAGCCCCTCGCCCCACTCTACAGTGGAAAAGGGGGCGTACTATAGAGGGTGGCTGAACTGTAACGAACTGTAACGAGAGGCCCTGCATAAGGCGGCTGAAGGGCTTGCATTCCGGAGCGGAATGTGTTATACTATTCTGCATCACCTGAAAGGATAACGGATAACGCCAAATGAATGATATGATCCGGAACGGCAGCCGCGCTCTCCCCCGGGCCGCCGTCACGCAAAAAGCGGAAAGAATGCTGCGGGGCGGCCATGTATGGGTATATGCTGACGAGGTTATGACGCTGAATGAAAACCCACAGGATGGTGAGGTTGTGGACGTTCTGTCCGATAAAGGCCGGTATCTGGGGACCGGTCTGTATAACAGTCACTCCAAGATCCGCATTCGTCTTCTGACCCGCAATGCCAACGACATCATCAACGACAACTTTTGGGAGCGACGCATCCGATACGCCCTGGACTACCGACGGGCCGTCATGGGAGCCACAGATTTTTCCTCCTGCCGCCTGATTTTCGGCGAAGCGGACGGTTTTCCCGGCCTGACAGTAGACCGGTTCGGGCCTGTTCTGGTGGCCCAGATCCTATCCCTTGGCATGGACATGCGTCGGGATGTCATTCTGCCCTTGCTGGTGCGGCTCCTGCGGGACGGCTACGGTCAGACTATTGACACCGTTTACCTGCGGAACGATGTGGCCATTCGGGAGCTGGAGGGCATGTCCCAGGGCAAGGGATACTACACCTTTCCCGGCCTTGATCTGCAGGGGGAGCAGGACAGTCCAGAGAACGCAGGACAAGGCACAGTGCAAATCACAGAAAATGGCCTTCTCTACACAGTGGATTACAGAAACGGGCAGAAAACGGGCTTTTTCCTGGATCAGAAGTACAATCGCCGGGCTATACGGACGCTGGCCGAGGGCCGGCAGGTGCTGGACTGCTTCACGCATACCGGCTCCTTCGGGCTGAACGCCGCCGCCGGAGGGGCTGCTCATGTGGTATCGGTGGACATATCCGCCGACGCTCTGGCCATGGCCGCCGCCAATGCCGAACAGAACGGCCTTGCTGACCGAATCACCTATGTCCAGGCAGACGTATTCGACTACCTGAAGGCTCTCACCGAACGTGGCCGGAAGGCCTGTCCTTATGATTTCATCATCCTGGATCCGCCCGCCTTCACCAAGAGCCGGGACACGTTGCGCAACGCCATCAAGGGGTATCGGGAGATCAATGCGGCGGCCATGCGCATCCTGCCCCGAGGCGGGTACCTAGCCACCTGCTCCTGCTCCCATTTCATGACCGACACCTACTTCAAGCAAATGCTGCACAACGCCGCCGAGGACGCCGGCGTCTCCCTGCGTCAGATTGAGGCACGCCAACAGGGCCCCGATCACCCCATCCTGTGGAATGTACCCGAGACCGAGTATCTGGGTTTCTACCTGTTTCAGGTTGCATGAACAGCTACCCGTTACAGTTCAGCCAGGAGATGGAGACCGCGTGGAGCTTTTGGAAAGAAGCCCCTCATCCGGGCGATTCAGCCCGGATGTGACCCCCAAGAACCTTAAAATGTATTTTACATATAGCCGTCGCCGGAAAAGGGGAGAGATGATGCGTCATCCCTCCCCCGTTTTTCATTTCAGATATTCGCTGATGATATATTTCGGGCGGTGCTTGGCCTCAAGGTATATCTTGCCGATGTATTCGCCAATGACACCGATGGCCAGCAGCTGGATGCCGCCCAGTCCCCAGATGGAGACCGCCAGGAAGGTCCATCCCTCGACCGTGTGTCCGGTGAAGTGGCGGATGAGGGAGTAGATCAGGATGCCGATGCTGACAGCGAACACCAGCGCCCCCAGAGAGGCAATCATCCGGATGGGCTTGATGGACATAGAGGTGATGCCTTCAAAAGCAAAGGCCACCATCTTTTTGAGAGGGTATTTGGACTCCCCGGCAAAGCGTTCTCCCCGCTCATAGGTCACGTTGGTGCTCCTGAAGCCCACCAGCGGAACGATGCCTCTCAGGAACAGGTTGACCTCCCCGAACTCAGACAGGGCCTCCAGCGCGCGGCGGCTCATCAGGCGGAAGTCGGCGTGGTTGTAGACCGTTTCCACGCCCATACCGCTCATGAGCCGGTAGAAGCCCTGGGCGGTGGTACGCTTGAAGAAGGTGTCCTTCTTGCGGGAGCTGCGGACGCCGTAGACCACCTCATACCCCTCGGCAAACCGGTCCACCATCTCGTCTATGGCGTCAATATCATCCTGGAGGTCGGCATCCATGCTGATGGCGGCATCGCACTCTGTCCGCACCGTCATCAGGCCCGCCATCAGGGCATTCTGATGCCCCCTGTTCCGGGACAGGCAGATACCCCGGAAGGTGGGATCAGAAGCGTGCAGATCGGCAATCATGTCCCAGGTCTTGTCCCGGGAGCCGTCGTTGACAAACACGATCCGGCTCTCCGGGTCAATCTTGCCCGCCTTTATGAGTGCATCGTACTTCTCCCTGAGCCGTCGGGCGGTCTCGGGCAGCACAGCCTCCTCGTTGTAGCAGGGGATGACAAGGTAGAGGATCATATTAAACCTCCTGTTTATTTATCTGCTTTCCGTTAATTTTCACAGACATTCCGGCTGATTGATTCTATCCAATCATGGTTGAGATTGAGGTTTCTGCATTCATTCAGATCCAGAAATCAAATAGCCGGGCGAAGGAGAGGTAGCCGGCGGTCAGGTAGCCGGACTTCTCCATGTAGTCATACAGCATAGCGCCGTTGACCGCCAAGGCCACGACCGCCGCCACCGCAAAGAAGCGTTCGAGAATGGTCTTGCCTTCCTTCCCGGCTCCCTTCAGCCAGAGGAACCACAGCACCAAGGCGCCGCCCAGGATCATCTGCCAGGCAAAATCGGTGCAGTAACGCACCCCGTAGCCGCTCTCCCAGATCGAGAACATGATGATCAGCGGAGCCAGAATGCAGGTCGGCAGGATAAGAACCAATGCCTTGATGCGATCCCGCTTGTCCATCGTCCGCAGGGCGCGTCCGGCACCCAGGTACCCGAAAACGGGCAGCGCCCGGAAGAACAGTCCCACCGCATTGCGGTTGGCCACATAGTAGTAGCCGTTGACATCCAGCGTGGAGAAGTTGGAGAAAACATAGGGAAATTCAGGCTTGACAATGGGGAAAGCGAAGAGGAAATTATACAGTCCGATCATAACGAAATCAGTATAGTACTGGGAACGGGTGAAGTCGTTGATGGTCAGCGAATACTGGATGCCGAAATCCATCGCCGACCCAAAGCGGGCATAGTTGTACAGCATCTGCACCCCGCCGATGAGTACAAAGGGCAGAAGGGCGGCCAGAAGGTATTTGGCAACAGCCCCCCGGCGGACAGAAACGGAAGATGTCCGGGCGGCGTCCATATGCTTGCGCAGGCCGTAATACATGAAGATCAAGGCGGTGAAGCAGTACAGGGCCAAGGTGGGTCTTGACAGAACAGCCAGAGACAGGCACACGGCCGATAGGCACAAAGAACCGTACCGTATCTTGCCTTCCCCGATGGTGTTGGCACGCAGCAGGAAGTACAAGCCGGCGCAGGTAAAGAGGAAGCCGCTGGCCTGGGCGATCTCATAAAAATTATCCCGCATGAAGTTATACCATACCCCGCTGGACAGCTGCATGATGAACAGCGTGCAGATCAGGATGAGATTGGGTATGCCCCGTCCGAAACGTTTAGCCACCTCCAGGAACAGAAGGCTCAGAAAGACAATCCCCAGCCCGCCGAAGAGGAGCACAGCCTCCGCCGTAGGGAAGTAATAGCCGGTCAGGAAATGGTAAGGCAGGAAAAGCAGGATAACGGGAGCGATGCCGTAATAAGAATAGTACTTGCCCTCATAGAGCAGGTGATCCCACTTGCAGGACACCCCGGCAGCCCGGCGGGCGCTCCAGTCGTAGGGATTCTCCATGTCCAACAGCTCCTGGGAGGGCTCCGCCAGCAGAGAGACCTGCCCCGCTTCAAAAGCATCCACCAGTTCCTGGGTGATCTGGTTGCCTGAGGTATTTTTAAAGCCGGTGGACAGACCGCCTGATGTATCGTACATGTTCAGGAAGTTCACAGCCACCGCCCCGCACACAAGGACAACCGTCAGGATATACACCGCCGTGCGGAGCACAGACTCTTTCTGCCCAAAGGGAGCACGCCAGGCAGGTGAGGTGCACAGGACATACAGACCCAACGCCACCAGCATGAACAGGCAAAGCCGCAGAACCGAAAAGTGCACCGGCACACTTTGGTTGCAAGTGACCTCCCGGAGCGTAAAGGTCTGGCCCTTGGCGGTACTCAGCCGCAGACACAGTTCACTGACCTTGCCCGACAAGTCAAGGACGATATACCCGGTTCGTCCGTTGCCCCGGACGATCTGTCCGTTGGCTACTGAGGAGCGGTAAGAGGCCGCCTGCGTCTCATCCTTGGCATCGATCAGAACATTCACAAAGGGCGTGCCGATGGTTTGGGCCTCAGTATCCGCCTCGGGCAGGTCGCACAGGATGTGCACTGTTCCTACCTGTCGGTCGAGATCCTTTATGGTGACGGTGACCGTTCCGCCCTTGTCATCAGAAGTCATGGTTCCCCCTGCCGTGCCGGACACCGTTACACTCGGGCCGTTCAGATCGACCGGCAGCTTCTCATAATCCCCGAACAACAGATGGAAGGAATGGAAATTGGCCACAAATATCTCAAAGAGCAGGGAAACGGCCAGGAGCACCGTTCCCACCCGGCGGATCCCTTTCCGCATGGGAATCAGCCACAGTCCTGCCGCAATGGCGGCGGTACAAACAAGATAAAGCAGGACACTGGTAAGCGCAGTCACGAGTACACCTCCTATGACATCCCCGCAAGACAGTTATTGGCCCACACCCAGCACGGCGCCGCCGATGATGCCGGCGTCGTTCTTAAGCTGCGCGATGCATATGCGTGTGTTGGGCACGATGCCCTGCCCGTACACCTCGGTTCGGATCATGGGCACCAGTGTTTCCAAGAGGGAGTCGCCTTCGTTGGAAATGCCGCCGCCGATAGACAGCACCTCAGGCTGGAATATGTTGATGATGTTGATAAGACCCTGTGCCAGGTACTTCAGGTACACCTCCACCACCTCCCGGGCGGCCTGATCTCCCTGCCTCATGGCATCAAAGGCGGTGCGTCCCGACACGTGACCCCGTTCGGTGCTCATGCTGTCCATGAGGGTGGGACGGCCCTCTGCGGCGCAGGTCTGCAGCTTCTCGGTTGTCATGCGGATGAGCGCTGTGGCAGAGCTGTATGCCTCCCAGCATCCCCGGCGGCCGCACCCGCAGGGCTGACCGTCTACCACCATTACGATGTGTCCCAGCTCGGCACCGGCATAGTTGAATCCGGAGTATACCTTATTATCAATAATGATACCGCCGCCTACACCGGTACCCAGCGTGATCATGACAGAGTTACGTGTCCCCCGTGCGGCTCCGGCCACAGCCTCACCCCAGGCGGCGGCGTTGGCGTCGTTCTCCACGAACACAAGCGGAGCCGGAAAGCGTTCCTTGATAAAGACGCAGATGGGGAACTTGCGGAAGGGGAGGTTGCAGGAGTACTCGATCACCCCATCGTCGTGGTTGGCGATGCCGGGGGCTGCAATCCCCACCGAGGCGATGTCGGCAACCGATATGCCCGCTTTCCCGCAGACGGCATGGCAGAGGGATGCCATGTCCTCCGCGATGGCCTCGGACGCACGGTCCGCGCCGGTGGGAATGCTGTCCTTGCAGACGATCTCATACTTTTCATTAACAATCCCGGCAGCGATGTTGGTGCCGCCTAGGTCTATCCCAATGCGATACATAATGTTACTCCGTTTTCTGGTAGAAAATTCAGTCGATGCGGGAGCATATCTCCGGCCTCCGGCGGCTCATACACCGTCTGTTGTGGTGCATTCATTATACAACAGACCGGGCGGCCTGTCAAGGTTTTCCGGGGAAAAAGCACGGAAATCAATTTTCAATTTACCCAAAACCTCTATACAAAAATTGCAAACTGTGCTATAATAATACCATGGAAAGCAAAGGACTTATCGACTATTGGGCCCCTCTAAAAATTCTCTAAAGCATTGACAAAAAGGGCAAAATAAGGTAAAAGAGTCAGAACAAGGAAGGGATTGAATGACGGGAACTGATTTTTAGAGGTTCCCAAAAGCAAAAAAGGAGGGAAAGAAGGATGAATCCGATTTTACCAAGAGAGCACTTTGTTCCGGATGCGGAAGCAAGGGTCATGCCGGACGGTCGGCTGTATTTGTACGGTTCCTACGATATCAGTGGGAAGAAAACTTATTGCAGCGAGGTGCTGCATGTATTTTCTACGAAAGATATGATACATTGGACAGACCACGGTGTCTGTTTCCGAAGCTGCGATGTTCCGTGGGCAGAAGAGGGTGCAGAGCTTTACGCACCGGATTGCATCTATCGGGACGGAAAGTATTATCTGTATTTTTGTATGAGAGGGAACATAGAAGGTGTCGCCGTGTCAGATCATCCATGGGGACCATTCAAAGATCCGGTTCCGATCTATGGGGCCGATCGGGACGGGATCGATCCTGCGGTCTTTATTGACGATGACGGTCAGGCCTACTATTACTGGGGACAATTCCATCTGCGCGGCGCCAAACTGAATTCCGATATGCGTACTCTTGACCTGTCCAGTATCCGAAGAAATCTGATTGATGAAAAACGGCATGGGTTCCATGAAGGATCTTCCATGCGCAAGAGAAACGGGCTTTATTATCTGGTATACACGGACATATCCAGAGGGCGGCCTACCTGTCTGGGATACGCGGTTTCCGAATCTCCGTTGGGGCCGTTTACCTATAAAGGAATTCTGATTGATAACAAAGGATGTGATCCCCAGACCTGGAACAATCATGGAAGCATCGCAGAATTTAAAAATCAATGGTATGTATTCTACCACCGTTCTTCCCAGAACAGCGAATGTAACAGGAGAATGTGTGTGGAGCCGATTTCGTTTGACACAGACGGGACAATTCGTGAAGTATTGCCTACGACACAAGGGAGTGGGGAAGCTCTATCTCCTGTTATGGGAATTGATGCCGCCAACGCCTGCAGGATGGGAGGCTGGGAGGTCGATGCCTATATTGGTCCGGATCTCAAGGCTCCCGGAGAGGAGATTCTGACAGGAGTATGCAAAGAAGGTTGGGCAGCATACCGGAACGTGAAATTTACAGAGGAGCTTTCCCAGGTGGCATTACTTGCGGAAATCGAAGGCAGGGGTGTAGCAGAGATATGGGCAGGCGATGAGATGTTGGGTGCAGTATATATGGAGTCTTCCGGTCAGGAACGTCAGTTTTTTACCGGAAAGATCCGATCGGTCGCAGGCGTATATCCGCTATATCTTGAATGGAAGCTGCAACCGGGCAGCAAAGCTGCTTTCAAACAGATCAAATTCTATAACAGCGAGGAAAACGAGGTACAGAAAGTGGAAAAGACAGAATTTCGTAAGAGAATGGAACAGGTTGCAGCCGCATCCATAAGTCCGGAGGAAAAGGCGGAACTGGATAGGCTGATGCGCAACGGCCTCCAGAAAAATGAACAGACCGGTTTGCCGTATTTTACGGGGTACGATTATGCGACACTGTATGATTGGGATCAGTATTTTGAAGGGATCGTACAGCTGTATATGGGGTGGGGGACTCAATATCTGCGCAATGCAGTCAGGATTTTCTTGGAGTACCAGGAGGAAAACGGGTTCACAAAGCGCGCTATCAATAATTCTCCTATTGCGGGAATTGCCAGTGAGGAGGATCACGAAATGGTTAAGCCATTTCTGTCGCAGATCACGCTATTATGCCTGAAGTATGACGGGGAGCTTTCCTGGGTGGACGATAAGATCTATGAAAGATTGAAGAAATCTCTGGATTATTGGCTGTATGAGAGAGATCCTAACCACAATCAGCTTTCCAGATGGCGCAGTTCCATTGAGACAGGCATGGATGACCAGCATGAAAGAGGCGGCATATGGAGAATGGATTATGATGAAGGTGTGGATCTCAATTCTTACCTTTGCAGGGAATGCCTTGCGTATGCGATTATCTGTGAAAACAGAGGAGAAAACAAAAGAGCGGAGGAATACCGTGCGATCGCAGAACAGCGTAAAACGGCTGTGCTTACGATGTGGGACGAGGAAGACGGTTTCTTCTATGACCGTGATGAGAGAGATGACAGTGTAACGAAGGTAAAATCCGTCAGCGGACTGCTGCCGTTATGGGTACAGCTGGTAAGTGAGGCACAGGCAAAGCGCATGGTGGAAGAACATATCCTGAATCCGCAGGAATTTTGGAGAGGTTATCCGGTACCGGCTCTGGCAGCAACGGAACCGGGCTATAGTCCGGTACATATTCCGGGAGATATCGGGTGCAATTGGAGAGCCAACACCTGGATACCGACCAATTATATGGTTACTCACGGTATGAAAAAATATGGGTATGACAAAGAGGCATACGCTCTGGCAGAAAGCTCCAGAGAGCTGGTGCGCAAATCCGGTAATCGGGAGTATTATGTGACTGAAAGCGGTGAGGGCGACGGACTTAAGCTGTTCTGGGGCTGGACACTGTTAGCCTACTTTATGGAACAGGAGATCAAACAGGATTTTGACCCTACGAGGATCGAATATGAAAGATAAGATGAACGTGTTTAAACGGGCGAAAGGAGTTTTTGTACCGAATTTGGCGGCGAAAGCGAATGTACTGGCAGGATTTCGCTGTGATTTTATCGGTACAGACGGAAAAGTTGAGATGCTGATAGCGGCTCATACCTTTTATCGCGCATATCTAAACGGAGAGCTTATGGGAATCGGACCTGCTCCTGCACCGTTTGGACGATTGAAGGCAGACCGCTATGAACTGAAGTCAAATAAAGGAAAGATGAATCAGCTTGCAATCGAAGTGGTTGGTTATGTGCCGGAGGAAAATAATTATTCCACCCATGAGACATCGGTACTGTTTGCGGAAGTATTGTCAGGAGACAATGTACTGACTGCAACGGGGGACGGTAACTGGAAATGTGCGGTATTGCCATATCGGGATTTCAATATGGAGCCCCTGTCCTTTGGGCGGAGGTACCCGTTGGAAGCATACTGTTTGACGGAAAACTATACCGGATGGAGAGTGGGACAGCTTTCCGGTGAATGTGGCTGCGAAGTGGTAGAAAAGGCTATTTCGGAAAGCTGGAAGGATGGGAACGGAAAAGAATTGGAACCGCAGGGACGAATCATTCAGGAGCGGCGCAAGGTCACAAGCCGCACACGGCAAAGTGAACATGTCTGCGCCGGGTAAAGCGAAAATGTCCACGGTCGGCAAAGCCGGAACGTCTGCATCCAAGAGAAGGAGGTGAGCCCCGATATGGCCGCTGCCAGCCGCACCCCCGCCCTTCCCTTTATCCGGGAGGCGGAATTCCGTAAGCTGCTCAAAACCTCCCTCACCGGAGGGTACCTGTTCTTTGGAGAGGAGGACTACATGAAGGCCTCCACCCTCTCCATGGCCCGTCTGTCGGTCTGCCCAAAAGATGATCCTATGGCCTGCTTTCATGACATCCGTCTGGACGGCCCGGATTTCACCCCCGCCGCCCTCCTGGATGCCATGTATGCCCCGCCTATGGGCGCCGAGCGGAAGATCGTGACAGTCACCGGACTGAACTTCAATACCATACGGGCCCCCGACCTGAACAGCCTCTGCGAGGCGCTGGGCGTCCTGCCCGACTGCCCCTATGTTCTGCTCATTCTCTCGGCAGGGGAAGACGCCCTGGATGCGGGCCAGCTTCCCAAACGCCCCTCTGCCCTCTTATCCACCCTGGGGGAGTACATCACGCCGGTGTGGTTTGAACGCAACACCCCCGCCCGACTCTGCGGCTGGGTGCAAAAGCACTACCTGCATAACGGGGTACAGGCCGCCCAGGCGGTGTGTCAGTTCACCGTAACCTATTGCGGCCGGGACATGTACACGCTGGCCGCCGAGATCGACAAGGTGTCCTTTTATATTCTGGCCCACGGGCGGAATGAAGCCACGGAGCAGGACATCCGGACCGTAGCTGTTCCGGCCATGGAGTACGATGCATTCGCCTTTACCAATGCTATCATGGAGCGGCGTCGAAGCGATGCCCTGGCCATCCTTTATGATCTCAAGCTCCGGCGTACCGAGCCGCTCTACATCCTGTCCGAGGTATCCCGTGTGGTGGCGGGACTGGCCTCAGTGCAGGCCCTGGCAGACGCCGGACGGACAGCCGAGGAGATATCCGAAGCACTGAAAATGCACAGCTACCAGGTGAGCCTATACCTGCGACACAGCAGACAGATCGATCCGGAGCGTCTTACCGCCGCAGTTGCAGCGGCCCAGGCGGCTGATATATCCCTTAAACGCTCCTCCTCCGACGGGTATGCCGTCATTGAGCGTCTGATCTGCTCACTGTAACCGCTTGCTTGGAATATCCACAGACTTTCCCACATTCTCCACAGGCCGCTCTCGGTGTCGTACCCTGCCGAACAGGCTCGAAAAGGCTTGTCCCGTAGGTATTTCTGTCCCTTGGCCGCCCTGTGTTTCCACACAGCTTTCCACAGGCTGTGGAAAACAGTTTCCACCTCTGTCTGGGAACCGGTTTCCACCTCTGCGTAGGAAAAAATCTGCTGCGGCGCAGGAAACCGTTCTCTCGGCACAGAGAAAACAGCCACCACCACGAACGCACGATGGAAACCGAACCCGCAAGCGACCTATGCATTTATGCATATTTGTCAATTTTCCATGTATTTTCGTGAAAAGTTTATGCATTCCTTCTCTTGCAGGTGGCTCCGCTATATGATATAATGATAAATGTAAAAGAAGGATGAATATGGCCGGAGTCTTGGGGAACGACCCCGAGGTCAGAAAACCGGCAGAAAAGGAGTATGTTATGAAATCCATGTACATCAAGTTAAGCGAGATCAATGATGTGTACACATTGGTCAGCACCTTGGTCGCTTATGACGGCGATGTGGATCTGGAGTCCGGACGCTACAAGGTAGACGGCAAGTCCATTCTGGGCATTTTTAGTCTTGACCTGCGCAAGCCTGTCAAGCTGACTCTCCACAACGATGCCAATGCGGATCAGTTGCTCCCCCAGATCAAGCATCTGATTGTGGATGGCCCTGAGGCATAAATGAAAAGAAGGGTTGCCCCCGGCAGTCGGGTTGCCGCGCCAAGGTGCGGCAACCCGACTTTTTGTGTTCCGGGACACACACGTGTCGGACATGTGCGCCCGGTACATGTCCGACAATCGAACCCTTCACAAGTGTCCTTCACAAGTGCCGACACTTGTGCCGGCACACTTGTGCCGG
>CAZQAI010000003.1:0-30455 GCA_964591305.1 uncultured Clostridium sp. | reverse complement strand
GTGGGGGAGCTGTACTGTTTCCTGTCCTATGCCAGTCAGTATACCAAACCCTTCAACGAAATTTCCGGTGTGGTCACCGAATTGCAGAATGCCCTGGCCTGTGCGGCCCGTCTGTTTGAGTTGGTGGAGGCCGCCCCTGAGGTGCCGGACGCCCCTGACGCCCTTACCCTGGACCGCGCCCATGTCAACGGACAGGTGACGCTGGAGCATGTGGACTTTTCGTATACTCCCGAACGGCCTCTTATCCGGGATTTCAATCTGACACTAAAGAGCGGCCAGCGGGTGGCCATTGTCGGTCCCACCGGCTGTGGCAAGACCACGGTCATCAACCTGCTCATGCGCTTTTATGACGTGAATGAGGGCTCTGTGTCGGTCAGCGGGCACGACATCCGCACCATGACCCGTGCCTCCTTGCGGGATGCCTACGGTATGGTTTTGCAGGAGACCTGGCTGTCATCCGGCACCGTCCGGGACAACATCGCTTACGGTCGCCCCGATGCCACCGATGAGGAGGTGGAGGCGGCCGCCCGTGCCGCTCACGCTGACGGATTTATCCGCCGCCTGCCCAACGGGTACCGAACGGTGATCGGAGAGGACGGAGGCTCGCTGTCCCAGGGACAGAAACAGCTGCTCTGCATTGCCCGCGTCTTCCTCTGCCTGCCGCCCATGCTGATTCTGGACGAGGCCACCTCCTCCATCGACACCCGTACGGAGCTGAAAATTCAGAATGCCTTCGCCGCCCTTATGAAGGGCCGCACTTCCTTTATCGTGGCGCACCGCCTGTCTACCATCAAGGAGGCCGATATCATTCTGGTCATGAAGGACGGACAGATCATCGAACAGGGCGATCACAAGACCCTGCTGGCCGCCGGAGGCTTTTACGCAACCCTGTACAACAGCCAGTTTGAGCAGTGACAGGATCACACGATATAAGGAGCTTTCCCATGAAAGTGACGGTCAAAAAAGCATATCGTCTTGCCGCCGTATTTCTTTGCGTGCTGACAGTAGCTGCCCTCCTCCCCCTGCCTACCCGTGCGGACACAGGGCCGAAGCCGTCTGTCCGTGTGACCTTTCTGGGACTTGGCAACGAGGTATGCTATGGTACGCTGCTTTCCAGAGAGCCGAGCACCGGGCCTGCATCGGCATGGGACGGTGACGAGCAGCATATTCATCTTGATAATCTGGATATGGATATCTGGAGAGCCTTTGTTGAATACGAGGATCCGGACGGATTTTACTTCCTGCAGGAAGCGTGGCAGGTAAACGGGACGGGAGAGCTGGCCTGGACATACTACCCGCCAGATGAGTTCAAGATCCTTTTGTATTTCCCTGAGAGCGGGACATTCTATGTCAGCGGAATTTACCAAAGGTACGCATTTGACAGCTACTTCACGGTCAACATGGAGGATGTCAGCATCGAGTCGGCGGACGGCCATGAGTCATCGGGCGGCGATCACAGCATCCAGGCGCACAGATCGTATGAGTATCGGAAGGAGATTCTCTCACTTGCGGCCCGTATCGTGATCACCATCCTCATTGAAATGGCGGTCGCTCTGCTATTCGGGTACCGGGAGAGGCGGCAGCTTATGCTTCTTGCGGGCGTGAATACCGTCACGCAGATCATGCTGAATGCCCTTTTGAATCTGATTCATTACAGGTCGGGAGCCATGGCGTTCGTAATCAATTATTTTCTCTTTGAACTGATCGTGTTTGCTCTCGAGGCTGTGGTGTTCTGCATTTTCCTCGGCCGGATCAGCGTCAGAAAAAGGTCAAGATGGCGTGCTGTTGGGTATGCCCTGACTGCCAACGCCGTGTCATTTTGCGCAGGACTGTTGATTGCCAATTGGCTGCCCGGAATATTTTAAGGCACCACTGCGTAAGCCGCGACTTGTGCGGTGTGGCCTCAAAGTTTTTGAAGATAGGAGGAGCCCCTTAAAATGGGCGGTCGGGTGCCGCCCATTCTGGGCTGGCTCACCTTAGTGAGACAGCCCGTTCGGCCGAACTGCAGCTGCGTGTGTGTCGCTTTTCTGAAAAATTTCCCTGAGTACTGGACAAAAGAGCAAAGTTGTGCTATACTATTCGGTGAGGTTTTCTACCTATTGAATATGGATCGGAGGCTTTCCATGACTGTACCTGCTCCCGTACCGTCTGCCGGAGAATCAACCCGTGCCTATCGCTTCAGCATCGCAAGGGTGTTGTGCTTTGCTCTGTGCATGGCCGCTCTCCTGGCCTTTGAGTTGTACTGTTACCATACTGTCTTTGATTCCTTCCACGCCGATCTGGTGGAGGCGGAAAAGAAGAGCTCAGCCTGGATTGAAAGCCAGCTGGCCTTCATGCTTCCCTTTATCACGATCTGCGTGTTTCAATATGCTGTATATTATAAACGGGACGGAGACATGACCCCGGCTGCGGAATGCAGAATTTTCCAGCTGGAAAAGACTTGGCAGATCGTCCTCTTGATCCTGTTGATCTTTGGCGTCCTGCTCCCCTGGGTCGCCCACACCAGCCGGGAGGCCCACGAAGCGGCTCTGGCCGCTGCCTTGGCGGGCGGAGATCCGGTACCCACCACCGCCGGCGGGGCGGACAGCACCCTGCTGATGGAGGTGCACGAGTGGTTTGTGCGGCTTTCGGTGCCCTTGATGCTCCTGCTGCTGTACCATGCGTGCCGTGCCGGTGCCGAGGGAAGGGAAGCGTCGGATTCCGCCGCAAGACCCGCAGTCGGGGAGGCGGCAACCCGGACGGAGATCCGGGCCGGAATGGGAGTGCAGGACGGAGGCCGGGCGTCGGTTGACAGCCATGACATGACAGACAAGTCGGCGGGTACGCCGGACAAGCAGGAGGAAGGGATTCACCGTGAGTAAGAAAGAGGAACGAGGAAGCCGGGGGATACAGGCGGTCTGCCTGACGTTGGGCGGAGTCGCGGCGGGAGCCGCAGTGGCCTACACCGAGGTGATGACCACTGTGATTGCCCGCCGCCGCTCCCGGACGATGGACAGGATTAAGGGCGGACTGAGGAAGCCCGCAAACCCCGAGGCACAGAGAATCCGGGAGGCGGCTAAGGAACTTGAGTCCTTGGCGGACGAGACGGTTTCCATAAAAAGCCGGGACGGGCTGACCCTGAAGGGACACTGGTACCACGCCGAGAATCCCCGGCGTCTGGTGATCATGGTGCATGGGTGGCACAGCTATTGGAGCCGGGACTTTGGGATCAGCGCTCCCTTTTACCATGACAACGGATGCGAGATGCTGTTGGTGGAGCAGAGATGCCATGGCGGGAGCGAGGGCAAGATGATCTCATATGGGATTAAGGAGCGGTATGACATATTGGATTGGCTGGCCTATGTCCGCTCTGTGCGTACAGACCTGCCGATATACCTGTGCGGCTTGTCTATGGGGGCTTCCACTGTGCTGATGACCGCCGGAGAGGACATCGCCGGACAGGTCAGTGCTATCATTGCCGACTGCGGGTATACCAAGCCCCGGGAGATTGTGACCGATTGTGTCGGCAAGACATTGGGTGGGGCAGCAGGCCCCACGGTGGCCGCCGTCGATACCGTCTGCCGCCTGCAGGGAGGCTTCAGTCTGGGTGCGTATTCCACTTTGGCTGCGCTGGAGAGGAACACAGAGGTTCCGATTCTGTTCATCCACGGGGATGCAGATGATTTTGTCCCCTGCCGCATGACGCTGGAAAATTACATGGCCTGTCGGGCTCCCAAGGAGCTGTACATTGTCCATGGAGCGGCACATGCTACCAGCTACCTCAAGGAGACCGAGACATACCGCGCCCGGATCCTTGCCTTCTTTGACGCCTGGGATGGGCGTCTGTCCTGAACCGTGATTGTGACATATCAACGCCTTTGAGGGGAGATGCATCATGAACATGACAAGAGATGAAGAAAAACAAATACCGGCGGCAGATGTCGAAGACATGCTCCGGGCGAATGGGGCGGCTGATGCCGGGGTTCCTCAATCGGAAGAAACGGATGTCGGTGTAAAGGAAGAGCCCCGGATATCCTTTTGGAAGAAAGCCGGCAGAAAAGCGCTGGTATTTGGCATCATAGCCGTGGTAGCCATCCTTTTGTATATTGTGGTCAATATGCCGGCTGTGACCTCCTTCTGCCGCAATCTGATCACCCATACAGCACCGTTGCTTATAGGTGTGGCGCTTGCTTACCTGTGCGACCCTATTCTCAGACTGTATGAATACCGCATTTTCCGGAGGATGAGTAAAGAGGGAATACGCAGAGGTCTGTCCCTGCTTCTCACGGTTCTGACCGTGCTTGCCATTCTGGCTTTGGTCGTCATGATGATTGTGCCTCAGCTGATCGAAAGCATAACAGAGCTGGTCAACAATTATGAGACCTATTTGGACAAGCTGCTTGCGTTTCTCAATGGGATTGTCAAGAAGGTGACAGCCCACCTGCCGGTAGATGTGGATATATCCTCCATGGAGCGAGTGAAGGAGCTGCTGACCGATATGTATGGTTCGGTGGATGAATTCCTCACGCAGATTGTGCAGTCGGACTTTGTCAAGGGCCTGCTGAATCTGTCCAACATCGCCGATATAGGCTGGAAGACGCTCACAACCCTGTTTACAGGCGTGAAAAACGTGCTCCTGGGCTTGTTCGTCGCCTTCTACATACTGGCCTCCAAGGAAAAGAGAACGGCACAGATTAACAAATTCCGCCGTGCCATGTTTACGGATACGCAGAACCAGAAGATCGGCTCGTTTGTGCATCTTGTGGATAAATCCTTTGGCGGCTTTATATACGGTAAACTGATCGATTCGCTGATCATCGGGGTGTTGACCTTTGTTCTACTGTCCATTCTGAATGTGTCACCGTATAATATGCTGATTGCCACCTTTATCGGCGTCACCAATATCATACCTGTTTTCGGCCCCTTTATCGGCGCCATTCCGTCCTTCTTTATCGTGCTGATCTCCAACCCGTCCAAGGCGCTGATCTTCATTATTCTGGCCATTGTCATCCAACAGCTGGACGGCAATGTCATCGGACCCAAGATTCTGGGGGACAATACCGGAGTCAGCTCCCTGGCTGTCATCATCGCCATCACTATATGCGGTTCCCTGTGGGGGATTGTGGGCATGCTGGTCGGTGTGCCGCTCTTTGCGGTGATTATCGAGCTGGTCAAACGCATGCTGGAGCGCCGTCTGGAGGCCAAGGGGCAACCGGTAGACACCTTGTCTTACTATCCCAAGGACGCACTGGGCAATGCGGAGCAGGAGCTGTATTATGAGCATGCCGGCCTGCGGTATAAATATGAACACAGCCGGTTGAAGACTCGGGTGAACCGCCTGTCGGCGTCCCTGTTTGGCAAGACACGGCGAAAAAAGGAAGGGACAGGAGAGACCTCTGCCCCCGGCGGTGGGGATAAGCAGGATCCGTCTGATGAGGACGGAATCAAGTAAAGCGGCCGCATACCGGCCGGTCATACCAAGGCGAATCAGATGCACACGCTCTCTCCGGGGCGGCATCCATTCCATATATACAGTAAGGAGATGTGATCTTATATGAACGAAAACCAAACCAACCAGAATGCAAAACGGGGTGGAATTTCGGTTGAAACAGCCCATATTTTCCCCGTCATCAAGAAGTGGCTGTACTCAGAGAAGGATATCTTTCTCCGCGAGATCGTGTCCAATGCCGCCGATGCCGTGACGAAGCACAAGCGTCTCTGCTCCTTGGGTGAGGCCGAGGACGACGGTACTGTTTACCGTATCGATGTCGCCCTGGAAAAGGAGGCCAAAACCCTGTCGGTGTCGGATAACGGCATTGGTATGACCGAGGAGGAATTGCTCAAGTACCTGGGCAGCATTGCCCTGTCCGGTGCGCTGGACTTCATCAAAAAGTACGAGGGCGACCAGAAGGATGGAAACAACACCGGCATCATTGGACACTTTGGTCTGGGATTCTATTCGGCCTTCATGGTGGCCGATGACATTGAGGTGATCAGCAGATCCTGGAATGGGGCTCCCGCCGTGCGTTGGGTCTGCCATGCGGATGGCAGCTATGAGCTGTACCCGGCTGACCGACAGGAGCATGGCACCACGGTGGTGATGCATATCTCTGACGAGGAGGCCGGTTATCTGGAGAAGTATAAGATACAGGATATGCTGGAGAAGTACTGTTCCTTTATGCCCACGGAAATCTATTTCACCAGCGAGGAAGAGAATGCGGCCGATGCCGGTGATTCCGAGAGCGATGCCGAAAAGAAGGAACCGGAGGCACCGAAGCCGGTCAATGACATCCACCCTCTGTGGCAGAAATCACCCTCTGAGTGCACGCCGGAGGAGTACAAGGAATTCTACCGTAAGGTCTTCCATGATTACCGGGAGCCGCTGTTCTGGATTCACATCAACGCCGATTATCCCCTCAACTTCAAGGGAATTCTGTACTTTCCCCGCCTGTCCAACGAGTATGAGTCTATTGAAGGACAGGTCAAGCTGTACTACAACCAGGTGTTTGTGGCAGATAACATCAAGGAGGTCATTCCGGAATACCTGCTTATGCTCAAAGGCGTGCTGGACTGCCCCGAGCTGCCTCTGAATGTGTCCCGGAGCTACCTGCAGAACAATACCTATGTGTCCAAGGTGTCGGCCCACATCGTCAAGAAGGTGGCCGATAAGCTCAACTCGCTGTGCGACACCGATCGGGAGCATTACGAGGGGGTCTGGGATGGCATCAAAACCTTTGTGGAGTATGCCTGCATGAGGGATCGCAAATTCTGCGACCGGGTGAAGGATTCCCTCCTGTTCCATCTGACCGATGGCAGCTACGTGACCATTCCACAGTATCTGGAAAAAGTCAACCCGGCTGATGCGGCTGCCCACGATCCGGCGGACACAGCTACCGACAGTATGGAAAGCACTGACAAGAGCGTAGATAAAAACGCAGAGCAAAGTGCAGAGCAAAGTGCAGAGCAAAGTGCAGAGCAAAGTGCAGAGCAAAGCGAAAGTAAGGCTACCCAGCCTGCTACTGTGTACTACACCACGGATCCCGAGCTTCAGGCTCAGTATATCTCGCTGTTTGAAGCACAAGGCATTCAGGTGGCTGTGCTGGACAAGTTGATCGACACCCAATTCATCCAGATGATGGAATCCTATGACAGTCGGGTGAAGTTCCAGCGTATAGATGCTGATGTAGCCTCTGCACTCAAGGGGGACGGGGAGGTGACCGCCAATCAGGCGCTGATCGACCTGTTCCGCAAAGTCAGCGGCCATGAAAAGCTGGAGGTGACATTTGAAAGCCTCAAGGATGTCTCTCTGCCTGCCATGCTGACGGTGTCCGAGCAGTCCCGCCGCATGGAGGAAATGATGAAACTGTACGCCATGCAGAATGGGGACACAAACGGCACAGATGCCTTCCCGCTGGAGTATACGCTTATGCTCAATACCGCGGCTCCGCTTGTGCGTAAGCTGGCTGATCTTTGCGACACCGATGCAGACAAGGCCGAGGCCATCGCCACCCAGGTGTACAGTCTGTCCATCCTGGCTCAGCGCAAGTTCACCGCCGATGAGCTTAAAACCTTCCTGTCTTCCAGCTTTGATCTGCTTGAAAAGATGTAACAGGCAGTAGCCAGACGCTGTGATCAGCGAATGCGTTGTGCCTTTCCCGGAGGTTGTGCTGTATGGGATTTCTTCCCGATGATATCCCCGAGCTGAGGGGATATAAGACCGGTGTGGTGCTGTCCAATATGGCCCTGTTGCAGAGACGTCACATCTCGCTGGGGGAGGTCACACTGGCTCAATTGTACGAGCTGGCCCGGGCTGTGTATCTCGATGCGGCGGGGGATCCCGACACCATTGATAGCATTCTTCTGTCCCTTTTGAATGAAGAGGAACGGGATATGACGACCGATCGGGAGGCAGACACTCCACTTAGCGGAACACTGGACATCAATCGGGACATGCTGGTCTGCATGTACGAACCCATGGGCCTGTACCAGAGGCTGGCCGTGTACCGCTTCCTGGTTGATATGCTTCCTAAGGAGCGGGCAGGCGGGTACAGGACACACTCAGATACCCTGACATCAGAGGCAGTGGGGCGGGTTGCGTATATGGAAGGCGACCTGTCAGACAAGGCATATCTTGCCTTTGCCGGGAAGGTCCCGAACTGCCGGGTGGCCCGGTGCCACAGCTTTGTGGACGCCTGTGAGGAAGTGTACAACCAATTGTGCGAATATTGTATCCTTCCGTTGGAGAGCACCGACCAGGGGCGTCTGACTGCCTTTTCCCGCCTTGTCGTGAAGTACGGACTTTTCATTGTGGCGGCTTTTGACGCGATCAGCCACACAAACGGAGAGTCCCGGGCAACCCGGTTTGGCCTTCTCTGCCGAAATGCGGAGGAGCCTGCGGACATGCAAGCCCGGGAGGGAACCACCCGCCGGGCATGTCCCTTTCCGCCGCCGATTCTCCCTGCTGGGGAGGACATACCTTGCTATGTGGAGATTTTACATGCCACTTCCTCTGCCCCTTCCCTGGCTGACCTGCTGGCGGCGGCCGCCTTCTGCGGAATGCGTCTGCGGCGGGCAGACGGACTGTCGGTTCAGGATGCCCGGATCGGGGTGGCCCGGCAGGGAGCAGCCCGGCAGGAGGATCCTTTTTGGGATGGCATTCATACTCATAAGGGTCAGATACCTCTCTGCCTGATACTGGATACTCGGCCTGATCTGTTGCCTGACAGGGAGGAGAGGCAGGGAACCGGCCTGGCGGACATACGGACTTTTCTGTACTGGCTGGCCCTGGAGGCTCCGGAGGACAGGATGATAGGCCTGTATAGCCTGTTGTAAAGAAAACGGTTTGTTGGATTTTAAACTAAATGTTGAATGCAAATCATCGAAAGGAAAATCGAATAGATGGAACATTATACCTATACGCCGAGTGGGGTTTGCTCCCGTCTGATTGACATTGAAATGGACGGGGCCCGTATTGCGAAAGTTTCCTTTACCGGTGGCTGTTCTGGCAATACACAAGGCGTTGCTGCTCTGATTGTCGGAATGGATATAGACGAGGCCATTACCCGCCTGTCCGGCATTCGGTGCGGCGCAAAGGCCACTTCCTGCCCGGATCAGCTGGCCCGGGCTTTGAGGCAGGTCAAGGAAAAGCAAAACGCATAAGAATACCGCAGGCAAGCGTCCATTCGACCCGGGAACGGGAGACAGCCCCAAGAGCCTTCAAAATGCGTATATATCCGATGTGCTGTTTGACGGCAGTATGAACCATCCGTCTTTTGACATACCAGAAAAAATTTGAGGCGGTTCCGGCCTCCGTCGGAACCACCTCAAAACTTCCGCTTGGTATAGAACAGAATGACCGCAAAATGGAAATAAAAAGCAAGAAAATATGCTGCTTTTTCAATATATGAGATTGACAAACCGGGCTTTTTATGATAAAATAAGCTGGATTGTTGTAAAGGCACTGCCGCGTTATGCGCAATGGCCGCCTTTTCCTCTGTGGCGCGTGTACATTCTGTCATGCCTGCGAGGTATGGCGGCAGTTGACGAAATATCCGGCTTCGCGTTTGACGGATGGATGGCGCAGTGCTGCCTTGAAATTCTCTCTCTGTCTCTGTCTGCCGTCGGCCCCATGCGGCAGCAGACGGAGACATATACGCCGGGACAAGTCCGCCCATACGAATACAGGACAGGAGATTTGCAGAATGAATAGCGAAAAGAATCAAACCACCCGCTCGGAGGGTGACAATGCCGAGTATGTCAGGATCGGTGTCCGGGATCTTGAAACCCTGCTTCGGGACAGGGGGGAAACCCCTCAGCCTGCTCAAAAGCCCGCCTCTTTCGGAGAAGAGGGCCAGTATACGATTGATATCAAGCTGGCTTTTCTCGCCGTTCTCAAGCGATGGTGGATCATACTGCTGGCTACCTTGATCGGCGGTTTTGCCATGCTGGGCGTGGCTCGCTATCAGTATCAGCCGCAGTATAAAGCCACAGCCATGATGTATGTCAACAATTCCAGTCAGGACACCAACAAACTGACCCTGTCGGTTTCCAGCATTTCCACAGCCAAAGCGGTGGTGGCGACCTATGATGTGATCATACATACCCGTCTGTTCCTGAATGAGGTGGACAGCGAACTGGAGCAGAATTATCAGTATACCATGGGGTACGCTGCTCTGAACGGCATGCTGAGTACGGGGCCCGTGGAGGATACCCCTATATTTTATATCAGCGCTGTCAGCTCGGAGGCTGAGAAGGCCATGCAGGTCGTCAATACGGTGGCCGACTGTCTTCCGTCCAAGCTGGCTCTCATTGTGGACGGCGCATCCGCACGCGTGGTCGATAAGGCTACTGCGGCGTACCTGATTTCTCCCAACTTCTCCTCTCAGGTGACCACCGGTGCCTTGGTCGGGTTCCTGCTGTCACTGGCGTATGCGGTGCTGATCGGCTGTATCATGAACGATCAGCTGCAGGATGTCGGATGGCTGTCAAGTACCTTCCCGTCCGTACCCGTATTGGCCCAGATTCCCGATACACTCAATGGCTCGGAACACGGGCACAGCTATGGGTATGGATATGGCTACGATTATGATTATGGTTATGGCTACGGCTACGGTTATGGCTATGGCAGGTACGGATATGAGAGCGCGCAAAAGCAAGCTACCCGCCAGAAGAAGGCAAAGGCGGCCGGACAGAACCCGGGAGCGGGAACTGGACCGAAACCCGCTGCGCCAAAAGCCAAGGCGAACCGCGCGGCTGCTGATGCCGGACGTGCAACAAACGGAGATATGGGTTCTGCCCCAGGCGGTTTCCCTGGTGAAGAGGCTGCATCAGACCATACCAATGCGGACGGCCGGATGAGCGATACCCAGACAAAGAATCCGGATTCCGGAGACAGGAAGGAGGGATGAGTATGAGCCGAAAGAGCCAAACGAATGATACAAGTGATGTAAAGGCAAGGAACCAAAGGAAAGAGGTTGTGGAAACCAAGGTGCCCTTCGGTTCCGACCTGGACTTCGCTTCACGTGAGGCATACAATGTGCTTCGTACCAATCTGGCACTGTCTCTCCCCAGCCGGAAGAGAGGGAAAATCATAGGCATCACCTCCTCCTCTCCCCATGAGGGCAAGTCCTATACATCCGTCAATCTGGCCTATGTGTTTGCGCAGAACGGTGACAAAACACTTCTTATATCAGGCGATATGCGGAAGCCAACGGTGGAGGGGTATTTTGGAATCCAACTGACGCCGGGGTTGTCCAACTTGCTGGTTGGCAGTATGGAGGCGGAGGATATCCGGAATGTCATCCACTCTATGACCGACCTGAGCGAGGATCTGAGCGTGATGCCGGCCGGAGACATTCCACCCAATCCGTCTGAGCTTCTGGGCTCCCACAATATGAAGGCTCTCCTGGATACATTGGCCGGTATGTATGATTATGTGCTCATAGACCTGCCGCCTGTGATCTCTGTGGTGGACCCTGTCGCCCTTTCCCCCTGCCTGGACGGAATGGCCGTGGTGGTGCATTACGGCATCACCAGAAAGAAAAATGTGGTCCAGGCGATGAAACAGCTGAGATTTGCCAATGTGCACATCCTGGGCTTTGTGTATAATGGCTACAGCAGACATTCCGGCTACTATTACCGCCGTCGGAATAAAAATGCAAGTAAGGAGTATTCAGGCCCATACGGGTACAACACCTACGATACCAAGGGCAAGAGTGCAAGCGATACAGGCGGCACGAAACGCTGACATTCGGCCGGGTGGAACCCGATAGGATGTGTCATCCGGAAATAGAAAGGCGGTGTTCAGGGTGAAAGTAAAGGTTACGCCTAAGACTGTGATCGTGTTATGTATATCAGCCGTTCTGGTGGGAGGCATGATCTTCCTTTTTGCTACGGCCAATCATGGCTACGATGAGGAAGTGACCGGCCGCAACGGAGAGGTGCGTATAGGCGGCACGGATTATAACAGAAAACCCTTGACCACCGTCCTCTTTATCGGCGTCGGAGATGCCGCTGATGAGGAGTCCAATCCGGAGGCCGTGTATCTGACCCTGCTGTCCATTGACAGCCGGAGTCAGACCTACTTTACCATGAACCTACCATGCGACTCGGTCGTAACCGTATATCCGTATAAAACCCCAGGTGTATTCAGTGAGGACGGAATAGAACAACGCCTGGGCCAGGCGCAAAGTTATGGCGACGGGCAGGGATTGAGTTGCCTTTGCACAGTGCGGGCGGTGTCTGCGCTGCTGCATGGAGTGACGATCGATTACTATGTATGCCTTTCCGCAGCCTCCGGGGAACCAGCTTTCCTTCAGGATGTGGCTGCGCAGTTGAATCAGATACAGAATGCACTGGAAACGTCGGAGACGCAGGAGCAGGAATCGGCCACCGATACCCCGGCGCCGTACCTGTATATGTCTTTGACGCGGTCCGCTTTGGCTGCCATTGCCAACCAACTGGCAGAATGTACCTTCGATGGCAGCTACACACCCCGCGGAGACACGATAGGAGGAGCCTCGCCCCGATACATTCTTGACAAGCAGGACCTGGATGCATATCTGGTGAAATACTTCTTTGAAAGAGTGAGCGGCACATGAGTGAGCTACAAGCGACCTGGAGCAACCTGGTGGACATTCATTCTCACGTGCTTCCCGGTATGGATGACGGCGCCCGGCGCCTGGAGGATTCTGTGGCGATCATGCGCGCTTCCTTTCGCCAAGGGGTACGGCACATGTGGGCGACTCCCCATTTCTATCCCGGCCGGGAGGACCCGGAGGCTTTTCTGACAAGGCGCAATCGGGCGGCCCAAACGTTGTATCGGGGATGGGATCCGGCTGATATGCCGTCTATATATCTTGGCGCTGAGGTGGCATATTTTTATGGCATTGGACGCTGTGGGGCTGTGAACCGGTTGTGCCTGGGAGATTCCAAGTACATCCTGGTGGAAATGCCCCCCGAAGTGTGGTCGCCGGATACGGTAGATGATTTGCTGCTTGTCAGAGTTTTCCTGGGTTTGCGTCCCATCATTGCTCATGTGGAGAGATGCATTCCTCTGCAGAACCGCCGCGTGAGACGCCGCCTGGTGGAGGAAGGGGTGCTGTTCCAGTGTAATGCCGCTTTCCTTGGCATGGGGGAAGAAAAAAAGCGGGACATACAGACTATGCTGCGGGAAGATACGGTTGACCTGATCGGTTCTGACTGCCACAGCATGGGCACCCGGAGACCCAATATGCTGTACGGACTGCGAGGACTCTCGTGTCTGGCGGGCCGGGAAAAGGTTGAGACCATGCTCCGGTGTGCCAGAGATATCACGCGGCAAGCCAGATGCTTCTGTTCCCGTGAACGGACAGAGCGGTAGGCAAAGGTACACCGCATGATTCTGCCGACGTCGAGCCGATGCCGGAATATGATGGCTACGAATGACGGTGCCTGAGGTGAGTTTGACATACGATTGATGCAGTGTCCGTTCTCGGCGGACATCTGAAGGGATGATATATATGTTGCATGTAAAACCGTTTGAAAAGAAATTATGGCTGTCCTCTCCCACTATGCATGGCGATGAGCTTTTCTATTTCAAGGAAGCATATGAGACAAACTGGATGTCCACGATCGGAGAAAATATCGATCAGATTGAGCAGCATCTCAGTCAAATGATCGGGTGTGCGTATGGGGTGGCTCTGTCATCAGGAACAGCAGCCCTGCAC
This sequence comes from uncultured Clostridium sp., assembly GCA_964591305.1. Classification (GTDB taxonomy): domain Bacteria; phylum Bacillota; class Clostridia; order Oscillospirales; family CAG-272; genus CAMEON01. The sequence goes on along the minus strand of CAZQAI010000003.1, from coordinate 16,770 downwards.
TTGGCAGCCAAGCTGGCGGACATAAAGCCGGGGGATGACGTTTTCTGCGCAGATATGACCTTTTCGGCTACCGTAAATCCTGTCTCCTATGAAGGCGGCAGGCAGATTTTTATTGATACCGAGCGGGAATCCTGGAACATGGACCCGGAAGTACTGGAAAAAGCCTTTGAGCTGTTCCCCCATGTGCGGGTGGTGATCACCGCCAACCTGTACGGGACACCCGGCAAGCTGGACGAGATACGGGCGGTGTGTGACCGCCACGGAGCAGTACTCATTGAGGATGCCGCTGAATCACTGGGCGCTGTTTATAAGGGTCGGGAGACAGGATCTTTCGGACATTATAACGTCATCAGCTTCAACGGCAATAAGATCATCACCGGTTCCTCCGGCGGGATGCTGCTGACTGATAACCAGGAGGCTGCCAAAAGGGCGAGAAAGTGGTCCACGCAGGCACGGGAGCCGGCCCCTTGGTACCAGCATGAGGAGATCGGATATAATTACCGCATGAGCAACGTGATTGCCGGCGTGGTGCGTGGGCAGCTTCCCCATCTGGATGAGCATATCGCTCAGAAAAAAGCCATCTACATGCGCTATCGAGAGGGCTTCCGGGATCTTCCGGTGACCATGAATCCCTACCTGCCGTGCAGTGAACCGAATTTCTGGCTTTCCTGTCTGCTGATCGACCGGGAAGCTATGTGCCGCCAGGTACGCGGGAACAACGAGGCCACTTATGTCAAGGAGCCGGGAAAAACCTGCCCCACCGAGATTCTCGAAACATTGGCGAAGTATAATGCGGAAGGACGCCCTATTTGGAAGCCCTTGCACCTACAGCCGCTGTTCCGCACGAACCCTTTTATCACCAAGGAGGGAAATGTCCGGACGACCGCCCAAGCCCGTACTGCCGATGGCGTGCAGGATGTGGGATCGGACATTTTCAACCGGGGACTCTGTCTGCCCAGCGATAACAAGATGACGCCGCAGCAACAGGATCAGGTGATTGAGATCGTCCGCAGCTGCTTTGAATGAGAGGGTTACATAGTATGTATGCCGGGGTTGTCAAACGTCCGCTTGATTTCCTGCTGTCCCTGCTGTCCCTGCTCATCTTGTCCCCCGTTCTGTTGGTTCTGACTGTATTGGGCACTGTGGCCATGCGGGGTAACCCTTTCTTTACCCAGCTGCGTCCGGGACGGCACGAAAAAATATTCAGGCTGATTAAGTTCCGCACGATGTCTAATGCCAAGGGAAAGGACGGTCGGCTTCTGCCGGATGATGTACGGCTGAACCGGTATGGGAAGCTGCTGAGAAGCACCAGCCTGGATGAGCTTCCGGAACTGATCAACATTCTCAAGGGGGATATGGCCATTGTCGGGCCGAGACCTTTGCTGGTGAAATATCTGCCGTTGTACAATGACAAGCAAAGGCACCGACATGATGTCCGGCCGGGATTGACCGGATATGCCCAGGTACATGGGCGGAATGCTCTCACCTGGGAGGAAAGGTTTGATATGGATGTGTGGTATACGCAGCATATCAGCTTTGCCGGAGATGTGCGCATTTTCTTTGGTACCTTCCGGGCTGTATTCAAACGGGAGGGAATCAGCGGAGCCGGCTCCGTGACCATGGAGGAATTCAGGGGAACACCCGAGACGCAGGAGGTCAGCCACGTATGAATATCATGCCAAATCTGGTGATTATAGGCGCAGGGGGCCACGGACGTGTGGTGGCAGATATGGCGCGAAAGAACGGAAACTATTCCCGTATCGGCTTTTTGGACGATGCGGAGGCTGGCTCCCCTGATGTGTGGGGAAGAGTCAGCGATTTCAAAGTATACACAGATACCTCCGACTTTATCGTGGCGATCGGAGATGACCATGTGCGGGAGACAATCTTACGCACGCTGACCGATGGAGGTGCCCATATCGCGACATTGGTTCATCCGCAGGCAGTGCTTGGCAGCGATGTGACGCTGGGGCAGGGTACGGTTGTGATGGCCGGTGCCGTGATCAATCCGGGCGCTCGCATCGGGGAGGGTGTGATTATCAATACATGCAGCTCGGTGGATCATGACAGTGCAGTGGGCGACTTCTGCCATATTTCGGTGGGGAGCCACTTGGCCGGAACGGTCAGCACGGGAGCCCGCGTCTTTGTGGGAGCGGGGGCGGTTGTCATCAGCAATCTGCATGTCTGTTCCGACTGCGTGATTGGAGCGGGCGCTGCGGTTATCCGGGATATCACAGTGCCGGGAACCTACGTGGGTGTCCCCGCTAAACGGTTGGAGGCGCTATGCGGATCCTGATTTTGACCAACCACAGCGGCGGCCTGTACAGTTTCCGCCGCGAGCTGATGTCTGCCCTGATCGATCGGGGGCACACCGTGTATGCCTCGGTGCCTGACAATGGACAGCTGGACGAGCTGAAGGCATTGGGTGTCCGGCTGGTGATCACGCCGGTGGATCGCCGAGGGAAAAATCTCTTAAAGGACATCAAACTATACCGCACCTACCGGAGGATCATCCGGGAAACAAAGCCGGAGCTGATCCTGACATATACCGTCAAACCCAATGTGTATGGTGGATCCGCTGCCCGACGGGCCGGTGTCCCGTATGCTGTCAATGTGACCGGCCTAGGAACGGCCTTTCAGAAAAAGGGAATGCTACGCAGCCTGGTGACGGTCATGTACCGGATCGGGCTGCGCAAAGCCGGGACTGTTTTCTTTGAAAATCAAGAGAGCAGAGAGATATTTACGAATGCCGGGATCGTGAGACCGTCACAGAGTGTGGTGTTGCACGGAGCCGGAGTCAACCTGGAATGGTATGCCTGTACACCCTACCCCAAGGACAGTGAGGTGATTCGGTTCCTCTTTATCGGCCGGGTCATGAGGGAAAAAGGGGTGGACGAGCTGTTCTCTTGCACAGAACGCCTGAGAAATGAGGGGTATGCCTGTGAGCTCCATGTGCTGGGGGGCTGTGAGGAGGATTACCATCCCCGCATCCGACAGGGCGAGGCAGCCGGATGGCTGCATTACCACGGGCATCAGAACGATGTGCGCCCGTTCATCGCCAACTGCCATTGCGCTGTCCTGCCTTCCTGGCATGAGGGAATGGCCAATGTGAATCTGGAAGCTGCCTCCATGGGCCGCCCCCTGATCACCAGTCGGATCCATGGCTGTATGGAAGCGGTGGTGGAGGGCGAGAGCGGTCTGCTCTGCCAGCGACAGAATGAGGACAGCCTGTATGAGGCGATGAAGACCTTTATGTCTTTATCGCATGAGGAACGGCGGGCCATGGGTCTGGCCGGCCGGGCACATATGGAGGAGATTTTTGATAAGAAGAAGGTGGTAGCGGCCACCTTGACGGCATTGGGCATTTGAAATCAGGAGGCGATATGCCTTGGAAAGGGGATTGCACTATGAGTGAACCGATACGGGTATTACATGTGGTGACACACATGAACCGCGGGGGGCTTGAGACCATGCTGATGAATTATGACCGTCACATGGATCGGGATCGGGTGCAGTTCGACTTTCTGACGCACAGGGAAGCGGCGGGAGACTATGATGAGGAGATAAGCTCACTCGGAGGACGCATCTATCATGTGCCACGCCTGATTCCGTGGAGCCATTCCTACAGGAAGTCGCTGGATGACTTTTTCACCACCCATCCGGAGTATCGCATTGTCCATGTCCATCAGGACTGCCTGAGTACCGTGGCATTGCAGGAGGCACAGAGGTGCGGGGTGCCGGTACGCATTGCCCACAGCCACAATGCCAGCCAGGATAAAAATTTCAAGTATCCGATCAAGCTTTTCTATCGCAACAGAATTCCGAAGCATGCCACCGATCTGTTTGCCTGCAGTGAGGAGGCTGGGCGGTGGATGTTTCAAGGGGCTCGGTTCACTGTGGTTCGCAATGCCATTGACGCCGGAACGTATACGTATGATCCCGCTGTGGCGGCGGAGGTTCGTCGGGAATGGGGGATAGCATCCGATGTCCTTACAGTTGGCCATGTGGGGCGGTTCTGTTCGGTTAAAAATCACACCTTTTTGCTTGATGTGTTTGCGGAACTGGTCAGGATCCAGCCATCCGCTGTACTGCTCCTGGTAGGTGTGGGCGAACTCAGGACGCAGATGGAGGAAAAGACCCGGGCCTTGGGGCTGTCCGACCGTGTGATCTTTACCGGCCTTCGGGGGGATGTGAACCGACTCATGCAGGCGATGGATGTGTTCGTATTCCCCTCTCTGTACGAGGGGTTGCCTGTCACGCTGGTAGAAGCACAGGCAGCCGGATTGCCTTGTGTGGTATCCGATCGGGTTTCCGCTGAGTGTGCGATAACAAAGGGACTTGTGACCGTTATGCCGCTGTCCCGGAGTGCTGGTGACTGGGCCGGACATATCTTGAAGGAGGCAGCATCTGCTGTGCGTAAAGACAGGACACAAGAGATCAAGACCAGTGGATATGACATCACATACAACGCCCGAAAACTGGAGGATTTTTATCTTGGAAAATACCGGCAGACCTGTACCGACACTGACTGTTTTCACACCGGCCTATAATCGGGCCCATACCCTCCCTCGCACCTATGAGAGCCTGTGCGGGCAGTCCTGCAAGGATTTTATCTGGCTTATTGTGGATGACGGCTCCACAGACGGTACCGCGGACCTGGTGAGAGGCTGGCAGAGCATCAACAAAGACTTTCCCATTGAATATGTATATAAGGAAAATGGCGGCATGCATACCGCACATAACACCGCATATGAGCATATCCGAACCGAGCTGAACACCTGCATTGACTCCGATGACAAGCTGGCACCGGGCGCTGTGGAGGCTATCCTCCGGACCTGGGAGCAGGTGAAGGACAAAGGGTACGCTGGCCTTGTGGGGTTGGATGCGGATTTTGATGGCCATGTGATTGGAAAAGGCTTCCCGGAAGGCATGGAGAAAACCACCCTGACCGGATATTATGCAGGTGGAGGTGCCGGAGACAAAAAGCTTGTCTACCGCACTGACGTGATACGTGACACGCCCCCCTACCCGGTGTTTGAGGGAGAAAAATATGTCGCTCTCGCCTATAAGTACCGACTGATTGATCAGACCTACCAACTGGCTGTGCTGAACAAGGCGCTGTGTGAGGTGGAATACCAAACAGATGGATCCTCTTTGAATATGTTCCGCCAATATTTGCGCAATCCCCGGGGATTTGCTTTCTGGAGACGGGTGTGTATGCAGTATCCGGTGTCACGTCGGCGAACCGTGATTGAGTGTGTTCACTACTGTTCCAGCAGTCAGATTGCAGCCAATCGGCACTACATCCGGGAATCGCCGAAAAAGCTGTTGACTGTGGTATGTACGCCGGCGGGCTGGATGTTGACTGCGTATATAAAGTGGAAAGCAAGATCATGCAAAGGGTGAGGCCGCCGGGGCTCTGCCTCTCAAGCTATAATTGAAGGAGAAGAACTTTCATGACAGAACTTCTGCCTGTATCTATATGCGGCATTTTGCTGTCGTATGTGTCGCATACTCTGTCCAAATTTGATAAGAACAGCCTGACCTACAAAAAGAAGGAATCGGCTGTCTGGTTTGCCATGGCTGTCATCATGGCCGTGTTCGTGGGACTGCGTGTTGCGTATAATGATACATTTTTCTATATTCACGCTTATGATCTGATGGATGCCGATCAACCTATCATGGACAGCATGGATTGGCAGCTTGGCAGCAACCCGGGATTTACCCTTTTGAATTTGTTGATCAAGAAGGCGGGCTTTTCCTCGCAGTCCTTTATCATGCTGTATGCGGTGATAACCGTTGGTATTTACCTGTGGTTTATCCGTAAATATACAGACAACCTGTGGTTTACGCTGTTCCTGTTTATCACCATGGGTTGTTTTACCTTCACAATGGCTGCCATCAAGCAGTGTGTGGCGGTGGCGTTTGCCCTGCTGGCTACGGATCGTGCCATTCAAAAAAAGTATGTGCGATTCGCGCTGTGGGTGATCATAGCCATGCTGTTCCATCCGTACGCCATCATGTATATAGTGGTTCCGTTCATGACCTTTGCTCCGTGGACCAACAAAACCTGGATGCTGCTTCTTTTTTTCGGACTGGCAGGCGTGCTGTTCCAGTTTCTGGTCGGCACTGTGGTCAGTATTACATCCATGATGGGAGAGACCTACGATGCGGCCTCCTTTACCGGCGATGGGATTAACCCTTTCCGCCTGGCGGTGGTAACAGTGCCTTCCGTGCTTTCCTTCATGGTTCGGGATAAGATTCAGGAGGAAAACAATCCGGTACACAACGTCATGGTAAATCTGACCATGCTGAATGCCGAAATTATGTTTGTCGGGTTGTTCGGTACCGCCAACTACTTCGGCCGCCTGGCCAACTACTTTCTGATCTTCCAGACCATATCCCTGCCGTGGTTGATCAGTAAATTCAAGACTAAGAATGCCAAAAGCTTGACGGTGTGCGCCGTGATTGGCTATATCGCGTACTTTGTTTATGCCAATGCATTGAATCAGCCGTTTGATCTGAACTTCAGAAAGATCAGCCTGATCGAGTATATCAGATCGCTGTTCTGAAGGAGGTTGCCCATGATTCCCAAAATCATTCACTACTGCTGGTTCGGGCGGGGCGAGAAGAGTAAGAAGGCTCTTATGTGTATAGCCAGCTGGAAAAAGTACTGCCCTGATTATCAAATCATCGAGTGGAACGAAGACAATTTTAATATCCGCATGAACGGATATACCGACATGTGCTATGCGGAACGGAAGTTCGCTTTCCTCAGTGACTACGCGCGTCTGGTGGTGATCGCTCAGCAAGGAGGTCTGTACTTTGATCTGGATGTCGAGGTGGTCAGATCACTTGATCCGTTATTAACACATGCCGCTTTCTTCGGCTTCGAAAACAATCAGTATGTGGCCTCCGGCCTGGGATTCGGCGCGGAAGCAGGAAATCCCGCAATCCTTTCCATGCTGTCCATGTACGATAGCTTGCTGGACGGAAAACACGGAACGGTAGGCTGTCCCCGGTTGAATACGGACGGGTTACGCCCGCTGGGATTGAAGCTGGATGGCAGCTATCAGGATCTGGGAGTGGCGGTGGTCTACCCGCCGGAGTATTTCAACCCGTACGATGATGCCACAGGACGGTTGCATCAAACCGAAAATACCTACTCCATTCACTGGTACGCCAAAAGCTGGATGAGCAAGCGGAAGGTCTTGCGAAGCAAATTATCCAAGCCCTTTCACCGCTTGCAAAGGGCCATGAAAGGCAAGGGTGGGAAAGATGAGACATGAAAAGCCTGTGCTGTGGCCAACAGGTTTTCCTGCCTGTCGGACAGCCATATGGACATGATTGCGAGAGCTTATCAAGCCATGTATGCGCTTCCCCTGACTACAGTCGTGTGGGTGATGGCATTGCTTTTAGCGGGTTTTGCGATATGCCGTGCGTGTTGTCTGCTTGTGGGGTGGGAGATCGTGTGGCGCCGCCTCAATCAGGGCCTGACGGTGCTGTCTGTGGTCGCTATCCTGACGGCTGTTTTCGCGAACCGTGAGGTAGGCGAATACCGGGTCATACTTCGCCCCTTTGCTTCTTTTGCAGCCGCTCGGATACAGCCGGAATATTACCGTGAGATGCTCATGAATGTGTTCCTGTTTGTCCCCCTGGGGCTGACATTAGGCAGCGCTTGGCCGGAACGCTGGGGCAAAGGTCGGCGGCTTGGCATGACAGTGCTGTGCGGAGCCATACTGAGCTTGAGCATCGAATGCTTTCAGGGTCTGTTGTCAGTTGGCACGGCAGAAACAGATGATTGGATACGGAACGTGTGCGGCACACTTTGGGGTGCCTGCCACCTTGCTTTGGCCGATGCCGGTGTATGGCTTATCAACAGATGCGGTATCACCGAAAAGAAAGGAAAATAATGTATGAAAGATCATAACTTGAGACATGACACATCCTCGGAGGCGGGTGATTTGACTCCCATCTCACGGAATACACAAGGAAATATGCCGGAACCGGATGAGGCTTCGGAGACTGCCGAGGCAGTCGGAGCCGATGAGGAACCGGATACCGCAGACAGGGATCCGGCCGCCGATAGGAACCTGCCCGAGGACGAGACCTCGTCTGAGGACGAGACCTCGTCTGTGGACGAGACCTCGTCTGTGGACGAGACCTCGTCTGTGGACGAGGGAGAGAGTGTACCTGTTTATTATCACCATAGCCACCATCATCGACGACCCCGCACCCGGTTTGGCCGATTCTGCCACAGGGGCAGGCGTCGCTTCCGGCGTTACCGGCAGATACTGATTATCAGTCTGATTGTGGTTCTGAGCCTGATGGTGCTGGTGATCGCTGTACTGGCTATTACCTGGCTGGCCTCCTCTAACTCATTCGTCCCGTCGGACAATCCGACGACACCTTCGACCGAGGATCCGAAGCTGTATGTGAAAATGGATGAAGCCAATGACAATTCCTTCTGCCTGGTGCATGAATCTCTGTTGTCCTATGTGGATCCCGATTCCAGCGCATCAGCCGCCACACTGGTCCAAGCGTATGGCCGCAAAGGGGTACGCACCGATACCCATTATGACGCCACCGTGGAGTTCCACATAAGCAACCTGTCCTCGTATGTGACGGTGAAATCGATTACGCTGTATATCTCCAAGTCGCCGGACTACTCCGATCCAAGGATTCTGCGTACAGTCGGAGCCAGCTTTGGCACCTTCCAAATCCCCATGCTGGAAACCGGAACAACCTACTATTACAAGGTGGTAGCGAGTATGTCGGATGCCAGTGAGCTGGTGGCGGAGAGCTATCTTAAAACCAAAAGGACACCTCGTATTCTGTATGTGGATGGCCTTATCAATGTTCGGGACATCGGCGGGTGGTTGGATATCGGACAGGGCATGGATATACGGCAGGGCATGATCATCCGGGGCTCTGAACTGGATGGCGGCTCGGATATGAAGTATCTGATCACAGACCAAGGTATTTCCGAAATGCTCACGGTACTGAAAATCAGGTCTGAGCTGGATCTGCGGGAATCGGATGCTCTGATACCCGAGTTTAACCCGCTGGGGGAGAACGTCCAACATGTGAATATTCCGGCTCCGGGATACGGAGTGGATACCAATAGTCCGGCAAAGACCCAGAGAATCTTTACGTCTGAAGGAAAGGCTGCCATGAAGGAGGTGTTTTCCTTCCTGGCGGATGAAAGCAATTATCCTATCTATATCCACGATACCGATGGCGTGGAGCAAACAGGAACGGTCTGTGCACTATTAGAGCTTTTTTTGGGCGTTTCCAGAGACCAGGTGGTCAAGGAGTATGAGCTGACCGAGTACAGCTCACTCTCCTATCAAACCAACTCTCTGAACACCATGCTGACCCAACTGAATGCGGCATATCCTGGTGAGACCATGCAGGAAAAGGTAACCAATTATCTGATGGACTGTGGTGTGACGCCGGAGCAGCTGCTCAGCATTCGGTCGATTCTGGTAGAGGATGAGGCTGTCCCTCAGAAAAACTGACATGCTTCTGACTGCCCAAAAGGGGCTGTCGCATTAAGCGACAGCCCCTTAAAATGGTCGGTCAGGTGCCACCCGTTTTGAGCAATATCCGATGATTTTTGCAAAATATGTATCAAAAATCGGATATGCTTCTCGCAAAAAACGGAGGATTTGCTGGGCTGACTCACCCTAGTGAGACAGCCCGTTTTTGTTTTACAATAGAATACAAATCAATCCGCCGCTGCCCTCGTTGATGATACGCTCCAGGGTCTCGGAGAGCTTGACGCGGGAGGCCTCAGGCATGTGCTCCAGCTTGGCGTGAATGCCCTCGTTGACCAACTCGTATAGACTCTTGCCGAACATGTTGGATTCCCAGATGCGGCCCGGATCCTCTTCAAATTCGTGGAGCATGTAGCGTACCATGTCCTCTGATTGCTGTTCAGTGCCCACAATGGGACTGATTTCGGCCTCGATATTGGCCCGGATCATGTGGACGGAGGAGGCCGATGCCCGGAGCCTGACGCCGTAGCCGCCTGATTGCCGCACAATCTCAGGCTCATCCATCCGCATGTCCTCCACATCCGGCATGACAATGCCGTACCCCTTTTCCTCACAGTCATGCAGGGCAGCGGCTACCTTGTCGTACTCTGACTTCATGCCGGACAGCCGCCGCAGCAGGTCAATCAACTCCCGCTCTCCGCTGATATCAAAGCCGGTCAGTTCGCTGATCACCTGGTAGTACAGCCCATCGACCATGTGCAATGTCACCAGAGCGCAGCCCCGCCCCAGATCCACTTCATCCACCGTGGCGCTTTGAATGTATTCGTTCTCGGCAAAATCGGCAAAGGCGGTTTGTATGTCCCCGATTTTGTTCACCCTGTCGGACGACTTTCTCAGCTGGGCAATCAGCGATGTATGGATCCGATGGGTCGGTTCCAAAGCGCAGGTCCACTCCGGCAGACGCACCCGGACCTCTGCTACCGGAAACTCATGGAGTACCAGCTCCAGAATGTGCCGGATATCCTCTGCGTCCAGATCCAGGCAGGAGACCAGCGCTACCGGCACGCCGTACTTGGCCTCCAGCTCATAGGCCAGCGCCACTGCCTCGTCAGAGCCGGGTCGGGCGGAATTGAGGATCATGGCAAAGGGCTTACCCATGGCCTTCAGCTCGCGTACCACCCGCTCCTCGGCCTCCACATAGCTGTCTCGGGGAATCTCCCCAATGGAGCCGTCCGTGGTGAGCAGCATGCCGATGGTGGCGTGTTCGGTGATAACCTTGTGGGTCCCCATTTCAGCCGCCTCGGTAAAGGGCATCGGTTCCTCGCTCCACGGCGTGCGCACCATCCGGGGCTGGCCATTCTCCACGGTCCCCATCGCCCCGGGAACAAGGTAGCCTACACAGTCGATCATCTTCACACGCATGGCAGCATTGTCGTCCAGATGAACCGTGACGGCCTCATCGGGAATGAATTTCGGCTCGGTGGTCATGACCGTCTTGCCTGCCGCCGACTGAGGCATTTCGTCTCTGGCCCGTTCCCGGGAGTATCCCTCTCCCATGTTAGGCAGGACAAGAGATTCCATGAACAGCTTGATGAAGGTGGACTTTCCGGAGCGAACCGGCCCCACTACGCCGATGTAGATGTCGCCGCCTGTCCGCTCGGCGATGTCCTTATAAATGGAATGTTCAGCCATATAACAACCTCCCGTATACTTTCGTCGCTCCAGTATATGGGAGGAAGAGAGAAAATAGAACGGTCAGGGAGGCACGCAACAGCAGAAACACCTTTGCGGTGACTAAGCCCAACGGCGGAAAGGAGCGTACTTCAGGGGGCTAACCTGTAGCATCCAACATTACAAATCAGCCGAGGGAGGAAAACAATTCCCGCCCCGCTGGGGGAGGAGCATGAACATAAGAGGAGCTCTTGAAGATGCAGTCGCTTGCAGACACATCACGCTATACTCGGCTGAACTGTAACATCCAACCCTCATTTCTTATGGAAAAATTGCATATATACTTGACTTTCCGCCGCACTTGTGGTACAATATCACCATAAAGGAGCGGTTCGCGCTGCATGCGAATTGATGATGTGGGACATGAAAAGGAGGCAACCGACTGATGAGAAAAAAATTTATTCTGCTGGCCCTGCTGGCCACAGCACTGACACTGTGTGTCATGCTTGCAAGCTGCACGAAAAAAGGAGACAATCCGGCTGCCTCAGGACAGGAAATCGAGACTATGTCTGATCCCGCTATTGGCTCGGGTACCCCGGACAAGCTCAACCCCGGTACACCCGGCACAGGCGCCTCTGACGATCCGATCGACACATCCTCAGACGGGCGTGAAACGACTCCCGGTACCACCCAGGAAACCGAGACCGAGGCACCCAAGGATCCGGCCGACATGATGAATACCGCTGTGGAAAAACTGTCTGCCGCCGACAAGCTGGCGGTGACAAACAGCAGTCAGAATACGCTGACCATATCCGACTCGACCACGCTGAATACCACCACCTCTGCTGCCTACCGGATCGTGGGGCAGGATATCTGCGTGGAACAGACCGATGCGGATGGCACGCGGACTGTCATCACGCTGTCCGGCAACACGGCCTACCTGTTTATCAGCGCAGCCGCCGGAGCAGACGGAACCGCCGTGTGCCGGCAGAAGGTTGCCTTGACTGAAGTCCAGCGTGAGATCGTGGCGGCAGCCCTGCTGGAGGACAGCATGACGAAAGCAGATATGACGGGCTTTCGGAAGCTCACTCTGACCGAAAAAGCAGGGGGCGGATATACGGTGGAGGCCAAGGATTTTGATAAGTCCACCATGGAGGCCGTGCTGGCCGGTATGGGTATGAACGCCGCTACTGTGAATATGGATGATATGTACGCACAGTTCGAACTGGATGCCGCCGGTTTTGTGACAGAAGGCACAGTCCACTTCGGCATCTCCTATGCAGTAGGGACCGAGAGCGTGCACCTGGTGGTGGAGAATGGATATGTATTTGATTATGCTGACACTTTGACAGTGACCGCTCCGGATGATAAAGACAGCTATGAGAGCGTATCGTATGAGGATATTTTCGGGGATCTGGATGACGACAGACTCACTCTGTATGTGACCGCCAATGTGCTCAGGGTCCGTTCCACACCTGATTTCGAGTCGGATAGCAACGTGGTGGGATATTTACGCAAGGGAGATGCCGTGCAGATCCTGGTGATGTATGATGGGTATGCCCTGATCACATATAAGGATACGCTGTGCTACATCGGCACCTTCTACCTCAGCGAAACTCCTCCGGAGACCGATGAGGCCTGATACACAGCTGACGCAAGACATACCGCGCCAGAATACACATAAAGGGAGGCTTCCTGAGAGAGGCCTCCCGCTTTTTATCACGATTGGCTATACTGCAATGCCTTGACCTGTGTGATGTCATCTATGCGGTTTGCTTGCCGGTATGCCGCTACCCATTGTACCGTCCTGCGGAATTTGACCCGGCAGAGGGACGCCTTGTATGGCGTCGTCTCATTCTGCGTCTGACATATCGCCACCGTTTGTACCGCCCATGGGTGCGGTGAATCCGGCGTAGGTAGAGAAGCAACAGGACCACAAAGCAGATCAGCGTGGCGAAAAAGGGACGGCTAACCAGATAACGCTGGAAGGAGGCCATGCCGCCGAGAAATGCATTTTCCGTGAAATCCTCTGTGACAGTGAGGGCAGCTGTGCCTACCACCTCTCCATGATAGAAGGCCGTGACCATGCCCACCCGCTCTCCGGCAGTCAGAGGGGCTGTCAGGGAGCCGTCTGTCAGGGTATAGGTGATGCTGAGGTCTGTCTCGGGATTCACATCCAGAGGCAGATAGACCGACAGGCCATCCGGAACGGTGAGAGTGGTCTTGCTGGAGCTGAGTCCTGTCATCCCCACAGACACGGTATCCAGCACTGCCCCGGGAGCCAGAACGTCCACATACCCGTACGACTGTCTGGCCCAGGAGAGCAGGGAATTGGTGTAGACGTAGGCGGGGATCAACTCCCCGCTGTCCACGTCGGCACCTTGCATGACAACGCATAAAAGAGCGGCGCCCCCTCGCTCACAAACTGTCACCACACACCATCCACCCTCATCCGTCATCCCGGCGCTCATACCGCGGCAGTAGCCGTTGCGGTAGTTCTGACTGGTGTCGGACAGGAGCGCGTTGCGGTTGTATATATTCCTTTCCTCACTCAGATCAGTAGCCGAAATGGTGTAAGAGGAGGCGGAGGTGAGGAACATGTACAGTTCATTCCTGTAAGCTTCCCTAGCTATCAGAACCGTATCGCCAAGCGTGGTCACCATGGCGTCGTCGTGAATGCCGGTGGGGTTGGTGTACCGAGTGGAGGAGGCGCCCAGACGGGCTGCTTCCCGGTTCATCTGGGTCACAAAATCAGCAACCGAGCCATATGACAGCACGGCCAGGACGCAAAATGCATCGTTGTAGCTGCCGCACAGAGCGGCATACATCAGATCCCGGATGGTCAATACCTCTCCTGCGGCCAGGTGCAGGGAACGCCCGGTGACGCCGGAGAGCATGCCGGCACTCAGTGTCACGACCTCGTCCATGCGGTCAGCCAGACATCGGCAGACTATAAGTCCGGACATGATCTTGACGGTGGAGGCGGGGTAGAGGATGGCTTGTGTATTCTTTTCGTACAGCACCGTGTTGCTGCTCAGACAGCTGAGGTAAGCGGCACCTACTTGCCATGACTCAGGCGGGGGAGATGCTTCTGCAACAGCCGGGCGGAGCACCGACATGCCTGTCGCGCAAAGAACCGCACATAAAAGGGCGGCCATATACCGGAGATGTGTCCGCATATGTCCTCCCTTCCGCCGCCCGCCGGTGGCTGTATCATACCAGCCTTCTGGCAGTCTCTGCATCCCGACAGATGGCTTGCCGTAAGGCATCAAGATTCTCAAAACGCTGCTCCGATCGCAGGTGATGGACAAGCTCCACCCGGATGACCTGTCCGTACAGGTCGTGCGAAAAGTCAAGAATATAGGTCTCGCAATTGACACGGTCACGACCCCGCGTGTCCTGCCCGTTTTGCACGGTTGGCCGGATGCCCACATTGGCTACCGCAGCAAAGGTTCCATAAGGAGTGTGCGCCCGGGCAGCGTACACACCGTGTGCTGGGATCAGCACCTCTGGCAGAAAGAACAGGTTGGCAGTGGGGAAGCCCAGTGTCCGACCCAACTGCCGCCCCGGCTGAACCCGGCCGGTCACAGCATAGGGACGGCCCAGGAGACTTGCCGCCTTTTCCACGTCTCCCGCACTCAGGGAGGCGCGAATGTGGGTGGAACTGACCGTGAGGCCATCCTGTGTCATCTCGGGCACTACAATAGCCCCCGCCATGTCCGGTCTGTCAAAGACAGTCCGCAGATCTTCCGGACGACCGGCTCCGTTGGCGCCAAAGCGGTAGTTAAAGCCGCAAACCACGCCTCGGCAGCCGCACCGTCCGATCAACAGGGACGTAAAGGCCTGAGGGGAAAAGGTACGAATCTCAGTAAAATCACACAGGCAGGCGAAATCCACCCCAGCCATGGCGCATAACGTCAGCTTTTCCCGGAGGGTGGTCAGGTGGGTGCCTGAACGTACCGTCAAGCCGGGCTTATAGTCGGCGGATGGCCTGAAAAAGCAGAAGACTCCGCAAAGGCCATGATCCAATCGTGTGCGACCGGACAGGACGCCTTCCCGGAGTATGGCTTGATGGGCCAGGTGAACACCGTCAAAATTTCCCAGGCAAACTACTGTCTCAGCCGGGCATGCCATAGGGGAGAAAGGCCTGACCCGCAGATCAAGACACACAAGGCGTGGAATCATGGGTCAGGATTCCTTTCCTTTTCTTCCGTGAGGACGTGCTCCTCCATGTACAAGCCGATCAGCGTTTCAAGCAGTCTGTCCCGGCCGACCCTGCGTACCAGCGCCCGGGCCTCCGTATCCTCAGGCAGGTAGCCGGGGTCATCTGACATCAGGAATCCGGACAGCTGCGCCACGGGATCTGTCTGTGTTTCACTCAGAATATGCATGAGCAGAGAGAGGGCAGCCCGCGCATCCTCGTCGGACATGATACTTTGCTCGGCCGCATCCTCATCAGCCGGCCCGTCAGCCGCTCTGTCCACAAGCACCATGCGGTCAAGATGTAGTATTTTCTGACTCTCCGGCATGATAGAATCCCTCCCTTCGTTAAGGTACATCATGACATCCTGTACAGAGTGCATCAAGCGGCCTTTCTGCACAGGACCATACCATAATCAATGCTATTATACACGATTTTGGTCGGAAATGCAAGAGTTTTTCAAAACATTTTGCAAATTTCGGCGAAACAACGGGTAAAATACAGCCGGGGAGGGAAGGAACTTCTTGAAAGAAGTTTCTTCCCTCCCCCGAACCCCCTCCTATTTTCAAGAACTTTCACAAAGAGCTGGTTTTAGGAAAAGCTACCCCAAAATATATACCTACCATTCGGCGAGATACATAAGGAGTGCGGAAACCTCTTGAAAGAAGTTCCTGCACTCCCCGGCAGAACTGTCACATTTTTTGATACAGTTCTGCCACCCTCTATAGTACGCTCCCTTTTCCACTGTAGAGTGGGGTGAGGGGCCCCGCGACTGCGTTTAGGCCATTTTGGGCGCCATGAACGCCGGTTTTCCGAAAAAGTCATCACGATAAATTCAATACATAAATGTATTGAAAGTTCTTTGGGGGCCGGGGGCTTCTTTCAAGAAGCCCCCGGACGCTCCTTCGTTCCCCGGCTGAACTGTCACATTTTTTTGGTTACTAGCAAAGAAAGTTGTACAAAACACTTGCAAAATCACCCGACATATGGTATAATAAACCTATGAATATGTGGCTGTGCCCCTGCGCACGGTCTTGTAGAAAGGTAAGGTGTCCATATGAAAATCACTGCCAAGAAGTTGGCGCTTGTCCTGTTTATCGCCGGGGTTGTGTTCGTCATAGGCGGCATTCTCCTGTGGGCTTTGGCTGTTCCCGGCGCTTCTTCCACCTTCTTCAAGGTTGTCCTAGTTGCGCTTTCCCTGGTTCTGATTCTGATGGGAGTATTGATCCTGTTCGGTGCCTACGAGGGGCGGGAAACCGACGCACATTTCTTCCGCTACGATGAGGCAACCGGACGGAATATCGATTTGGATCAGCTGACCTTCTCCGAAATCAACAGCCGGCTCAACGCATATGTGAGTGATCTGGCGCCCAACCGGCAGGAGCTGTGGAATGGGAA
>CAZQAI010000002.1:0-30532 GCA_964591305.1 uncultured Clostridium sp. | reverse complement strand
GCCTTTCACATTCATATATTTGAAAGGAGTGTCGAGATTGCCTACTCGACTGATACTATGATGGATGAAAGGGATTTTGCATTGCGGCTTGCCAAACTGCGGGAAAGAAAGGGCGTATCCGCGCGGGATATGAGCCTATCCATGGGACAGAATCCGGGATACATCAATAACATTGAAACAGGAAAATCCTTGCCGTCCCTGATGGGCATTTTCTATATCTGTGAGTATCTGGGCATCTCACCGCGTGATTTCTTTGATACCGAATGCGTAGATCCTTCCCGCTTGGGCATGTTGCTGGAGGATATGAAAAAGCTGAACGACAGGCAGCTTGACCTTATAGCCGCACTTGTCAAAGAGCTGATCAAAAAGTGAAGGCAACCGAACATGACGGCGGGATCCACGTGCCCCCGGCACCGGCCTGTCACTCCGGCTTCCCATACAGGATATGGTTTGGAATGAATAACACACGTAGGATTGGAGATAATAAAGTTTCAGACAGACAGCATGGTGATCAGACATGACTGCTTTCAATATACCGAAAAGTGAGGGTATTCCATATGTCAGAGCCTTCCCCGGAGGACAGCTGCTTCCCTCATACCAAAGTGGATCCGCCCTCTTTTAAGGGGGCAACGTTCCAATCATAATAGACACCGGATGGTGTTCTGTTTGCTACAGTTCATCCGAGGGGAACAGAAAAACAGGAGGACAGGAGAACATCTGGGGGCTTCACCCGGGAAGCCCCCGGCCTTTCATAAATCAAAGTCCAAAGGTTCAAAGTCCAAAGGCTACCGCATGTAGTGGTGGCCTTCCTTTTTGGTCGGTTGAACTGTAACAAATCAGAAGTTACAGTTCAGACGGGGAACGGAGGAGCCCCCAGACCCCCAAAGAACTTTCAATATATTTGAATGTATCGTGATTCCTTTTCCGGAAAACCGGCGTTCATGGCACCCAACATAACCTAAACGCAGTCGCGGGGCCCCTCGCCCCACTCTACAGTGGAAAAGGGAGCGTACTATAGAGGGTGGACTGAACTGTAACAATCAGAAATTGATTTCCGCGTACATTTTCTTTTTCCTCTTGACAATCCGTCCCTTTTATGGTAATATATACGGCGGTTAGCGGATGCTAACTTATGCGGTGATCAGGGAAACAGGCAAGAGACACACACCCTTGTCAAAACAGTCTGCCTGTACGCCGTCAAATACACTGGAATGGAGGCATTGACCATGATAAAAATCACAGTAGCAGTCGAGGGTATGGTGTGCGGAATGTGTGAGGCACATGTAAATGATGCCGTGCGGCAGAATTTCATTGTGAAAAAGGTAACTTCATCTCACAGCAGAGGTGAGACGGAGATTCTGGCACAGTCGCCGCTTGATGAGGAAAAGCTGAAGAAGGTCATCAGCGATATGGGATATACTGTTTCGACCATACACACCGAGCCGTATGAGAAACAAGGCTTTTCATTTTTTGGAAAGAGAGGAAAATGAAATGGCCATTGTGGAATTCAGGCATGTGACGAGACTGTACAAAAGCGGAGATCATGAACAAAAGGCGCTGGACAATGTGGATCTGTCCTTGGATGAGGGAAGATTCATTGTGATCCTAGGGCCCAGCGGAGCGGGAAAAAGCACGCTGCTTAATATGCTGGGCGGATTGGACAGTCCGACCGAGGGGAACATCGTAGTCTGTGGCAGAGACATTTCCACTCTGTCCAATCGTGAGCTCGCGGATTACCGTGCCTCCACTGTGGGGTTTGTGTTTCAGTTTTACAACCTGATCCCCACATTGACGGTACTGGAAAATGTGGCATTGGTGAAGGACATTGCGCCGGACGCACTGGACGCAAGGCAGCTGCTTGCCCAGGTGGGACTTGCCGACCATATCCGGAACTTTCCCTCCGCATTATCGGGGGGTGAGCAGCAGCGGGTATCTATTGCCCGCGCACTGGCAAAAAACCCAAAAATTCTGCTGTGTGACGAGCCGACCGGAGCGCTGGATTCCGAAACAGGTGTGATGGTGCTCAAGCTTTTGCTTTCCATGGCGCGAAACTACGGAAAGACCATTGTGATTGTAACCCACAATCAGAACATAGCGAAAATGGCGGATGTGGTTGTCCGTATGAAAAACGGAAGAATCAGGTCTTGTGAGGAACAGGCTAACCCCATGAGTGCGGACGAGGTGGAGTGGTAATGCTGATCAGAAAATTGCTTCGGACTGCGTGGAGCTACAAAGCGCAATTTATTTCCATGATCATCATGATGGCAATAGGCTCCGGTGTCTTTCTCGGGTTTCAGATTGAATGGAAGAGCATCGAGGAGGACACCTCTGCCTTTTTTGAGGATACCCATTATGCCGACTTCCGTTTGTATTCCGAAACCGGATTTACGGATGAGGATATCCGGGCCATACAGAGTATACCGGGCGTCGATGCTGCTACCCGGTTTTTATCCGTGAATGCCGAGGTGGCCGGCACCCAAAAATCGCTTGCCCTGATGGTGTCGGAAACCTATACTGTCTCAACCATGCATATATCCGGTGGCAGTTCCTATGATGCGGATGCAGACGGCATCTGGCTGTCGGACCGGTTTGCAGAAAAAAACGGCTACCACATTGGCGATCCATTGACACTTTGCTATAAAGGCAAAGAGATCAGCGGTGAGATCGTCGGACTGGTCAAAAGCGGAGAAATGATGATTTGCACGGCGGATGAGAATCAGCTGATGCCGGATTTTACAAGCTTTGGCTTTGCGTACATCACACCGCGCATGCTGGAAAAGGCGTTGGACGGCGTATTTTATCCGCAGATCCACATGATCTCCGACATGCAAAAGGCAGAGATAGAGGAAGCCGTAAAGGGCTGTTTGGGCCGCACGATACTCGTCACGTCAAAGGAGGAGCATACTGCCTATGCAGGCGCGCAAAGTGAGGCGGAGGAGGGAAAAACCATGGGGGCGGTCCTGCCGGTGCTGTTTCTGGCTATCGGCGTTCTGACCATGGTAACGACCATGCACCGTATGGCGGCCAACGAAAAGACGCAAATCGGGACACTCAAGGCGCTTGGCTTCCGTGATCGCCGGATTCTGTGGCATTACACATCTTATGGCTTTGTGATCGGGCTTTTGGGGTGCGCGATCGGCGTGGCGCTGGGCTATGGGCTTGCGGCCATCATCATCAATCCCAACGGCATGATGGGCACCTATTTCGATCTTCCGGATTGGTCACTTATCATGCCCGGATTCTGCATTCCGGTGATTCTGATCACCATCGCTCTGCTGACATGGATCAGCTTTCTTTCGGTCAAGAACATGTTAAAGGGGACGGCAGCGGACGCTCTTCGTCCCTATGAGCCAAAGGCAATGAAGAGCGGTGCCTGTGAAGAGCGGCGTCTGTGGGACAGACTATCCTTCGGAACAAAATGGAATCTCCGGGATGTTATGCGTCATAAATCCCGCTCTGTCATGACGCTGATTGGCGTGGTTGGCTGTATGATACTGCTTGTCGGCGGGTTGGGCATGAAGGATACCATGGATGATTTCATGCGGATTCTGGATCAGGAGGTCAGCCGGTACACGACAAAGGTCAATCTGTCCGAGACAGCACAGAACAGCGAAGCGGTATCGCTTGCCGAGGATCTGGACGGTGATTGGGTTGCCTCCACCGGAGTCAGTCTGGAAGGTGAAACCGTTGTGCTGGAGGTCTACCATGCGGATCATGGCCTGATTCGCTTTATCGATGAACATAATGACTGCATGACGCTTACCGACGACGGCGTGTACCTTTGCCAGCGGCTCAAGGATATAGCGGACATCGGCGATACGATTTCATTTTCGCCGTATGGAAGCGAAAAGACCTACACGGTCCGGGTAGCAGGTTACCTGCGCTCTGTTTTGTCCGAAACCATTGTCATGACCGATACATACGCCGAGCAGGCAGGGATCGAATATCACATCACCTCTGTGTTTACCGATACAGCGGCAGCAGACATCGGGCCTTCCTCTGTGATCGCAGGTAAGCAGGAGAAGCAGATGATCATGGACACGTATGACAGCTTTATGGATATTATGAATGTTATGGTACTGATGTTTGTGGCCGCGGCGGTTGTGCTGGGCATTGTGGTATTGTATAATCTCGGGGTGATGAGCTATGTGGAACGCAGACGCGAGTTGGCCACACTTAAGGTTCTCGGATTCCGTGACGGGCATATTGGGCGGCTGCTGATCAGCCAGAATATCTGGCTGACCCTGCTGGGAGTGATCATGGGACTTCCGGCGGGCATCGGTGTTCTGCAGGTATTGCTGACCACACTGGCAGATGAATATGAACTGAAGCTGTGCCTGGGTGTGCTCACGTACTCGGTCAGTCTGCTTGTGACATTCGGTGTATCGCTGGTGGTCAGCCTCATGATTGCTCGGAAAAATAAGAAAATTGACATGGTCGGAGCCTTGAAGGGTGCGGAGTAGACATGGTAACCCTGTAAAACCGGCCAGGAGCCATCATGTTACAGTTCAGCCGGGGAACGGAGGAACGCCCGGGGGCTTCTTGAAAGAAGCCCCCGGACCCCCAAAGAACTTTCAATACAGTATTGAATGTATCGTGATGACTTTTCCGGAAAACCGGCGTTCATGGCACCCAACATAACCTAAACGCAGTCGCGGGGCCCCTCGCCCCACTCTACAGTGGAAAAGAGAGCGTACTATAGAGGGTGGCTGAACTGTAACGCCATAATCGGAAATCATACAGATGTCTTGAAAAAGTTCTTGCTTTTTGCTGATGAAAGTGGTATGATATTAGCAGTCAACCATATGAACAGAAAGGATGGTCAAATATATGAGTGACACTTGCAACACACGCTGGAACATGGAGGATTTGACATATCAGGCCGTGGCTCTGCCGCAGGAGGTACAGATGTACCGCTTCTCCGGTGATTTTGCCGGGGAGCTGGCCGCCATCGATCGCTGGCTGGGGCGTGATCTGCCTGTGGCTCTGCGTAAGCGGTTGGAGTTGGAGCATCTGTTCGCTGCCCAACTGCTGGATGATTACCCCCTGACCGAGGCCGACATGCTGAAGGGGCTGCAGGAGAGCTATCCTGCAGCTACCGAACAGACGCTGCATGACCTGATCGCCATGGGGAATGTGGATTTTATCCTGAAGAACGGACAGCGCCACTTCCAGGCACAGGCTATCTGCAATGCATGCAACATCCATACCGACTATCTGAAAAAGGTGCAGGACCCGGCATACATAGCCCCGAATCGCACGAAGGATAGCCTTGAGACCGTCCATATGATGCAGCAGAAGGGCGGATGTGCCTACCGTTACGAGGTGGAGGAATGGTTCCGCCTGGAGCCCCATGCCGAGAGACCGGGGGAGATGTTGCGTATCTGGTTCCCCTATCCGGTCGCTTGCGCCACCCAGCCGGCAGAGGATATCCGGCTGCTGGGCTCCTCCCATCCGGTGACGGTCACAGGAACGGTGCACCGCACCGCCTTCATGGAGGTGCCCTGTGAGGCCGGAGCCACCTATTCGGTGCGCTTCTCCTTTGTCAACCGGGCTACATTCACCGACCTGTCTCACCATACCCCCGCCGGCATCCCCGCCGGGGAGGGACTGTCTCCCGCCGATTTTGAGAAGTATACCGGTGAGCAGTATCCTCACATCCGCTTCACCCCCTTCATCCGTGCGCTGGCCAAGGAGATACGGGGGGACGAGACCGATCCGCTGACTCTGGCCCGCCGGGTATACGACTGGATCTGCGCTCATGTGCAGTACTCCTATGTGCGGGACTACCTGCTGATCGAGAATATACCGGAATTCGTTCTGATCAACGGGTACGGCGACTGCGGCACCATGGCGTTGGCTTTTATCACGCTGTGCCGCTGTCTGGGCATTCCGGCCAAGTGGCAGTCAGGCAGCGCCTGTTACCCGGATTCTATTGGCTTTCACGACTGGTGCATGTTCTATGTGGCCCCATACGGCTGGCTGTACTGCGATCCGTCCTACGGCGTGGGCGCTGTCCGGTCGGGAAATGAGACCCGCCGGAACTACTATTTCGGAAACCTTGATCCCTACCGTATGGTGGCATCCGATGAATTCCAGCAGCCGCTGACGCCCGACAAGGCCATGAGCCGTATGGACCCTTATGACAACCAGAGCGGCGAGGCAGAGTATGCAGACGGGAAGCACAATATTTTCTTCGATGACTGCACCAACGGGCGGCGTGTGCTCTCCTCCGAGCTGCTTGAAGAGTAAACATACGTGACTGCTTGAAAAGTAAGCTGTGGTGAGAGCATCTTTGCGAATGCATGTGTATGCCGCTCTGACGGCGAAAGGAGACCTGTATGGACGACCTGAGCACCCTGAATGACCGGCAATTGGAGGCTGTCAGGGCCACCGAAGGGTATGTGCGGGTGATTGCCGGAGCCGGGAGCGGCAAGACCCGCCTGTTGGTCAGCCGGTATGCCTACCTTGTTTGTGAGGCGGGCATCGATGCAGCCAACATCCTGTGTGTCACCTTTACCAATAAGGCCGCCGGCGAAATGAAAAAGCGTATCCGCACCATGATAGGGGCTGAAAACGATACCGGTCTCATTTGTACCTACCATGGCTTTTGCGCCCGCCTGCTGCGGGAGGACGGCGGACGGCTGTTTCTCCAGAAGCGCTTTGAGATCATGGATGCCGCCAGGCAGAAAAAAATTCTGGAGGATATCTACCGCCGGATGGAGCTCAAGCTGGATCATGCCAGCTTTGAGAGTATATTGAAAAAGATCGGCCGGTTCAAGTCGGATATCGGGTATGTGGCTGCCATGATCAACCCCGCCCCCTGCGCCATTCTGCCTGATACATCTTCTGTTGACCATCGGATCATGGAGGACTTCATGCAGCGACAGAAGGCACTGTATATGCTGGATTTCCACGATCTCATCAGCTATACCCTGTACCTGCTGGAGCGCAACACCGAAGTGCGGGAGAAGTGGCAGGAACACCTCAACTACATCATGGTGGATGAATTTCAGGACAGCTCCTGCCGGGAGATGCGCCTGGTCGACCTGCTCTCCGGCGGTTATGGCAATGTCATGGTTGTGGGTGATCCGGACCAGAATATATATGAATGGCGTGGGTCGGATGTGCGGCTTCTGGTGGATTTTGATCAGACACATGCCTCGACCCGCACGGTTCTCCTCAACCGAAATTACCGCTCCACACCCCAGATCCTGACCTGCGCCAACACCCTCATCGATAAGAATGACATACGCATCAAAAAGGATCTGTTTACCCTGTCTCCTCCCGGCGCGCCGGTCATACACTACCATGCCAAGAGCGATGCCGCCGAGGCCGGTCAGATCGTTGCCTGTATCAAGCAGATACAGAAAGAGACGGCGTGCTCCTTTTCGGATTTTGCGGTGCTCTACCGCTCCGGGTTTCTGTCCCGTGTGGTGGAAAAAAGCCTGACAGAGAACGGGATTCCGTATGAGATATTCGGCGGTGTGCGCTTCTGGCAGCGCATGGAGGTGCAGGACGTGATGGCTTATTTGCGTCTCGTCGACCATGGGGACGACGAGGCCTTCCGCCGGGTGGTCAATGTGCCTCGCCGCCGTATGGGCAGAAGCAAGGTCGCCGCGGTCGAGAGCTGGCGTGACGCCGATCAGCCGGGGGCCGGACTGTTTGACACTCTGGCTCTGCATGCGGATGACCCTGTGTTCCGGGGGAGCGGGGCGGTGGACTTTGTGACACTTATCACAGACCTTCGCAAGCAGGCGCCGCAAATGCGCCTATCTGACCTTGTCCGACGTGTGTGCGAGGCGTCCGGTTATGAGCAGTACATCCGGGAGTTGGGGGATGAGGAACGACTGGACAACCTGGCCGAGTTCAAACGGCTGGCCGATGAATTTGAAAAAAGCTACGGGGAGGATCTGACGCTGTCTGATTTTCTGACTCAGGCCGCACTTCAGTCGGGGGAGGACAGGGAAGGCCCCCGGGATGCCGTCAAGCTGATGACCATCCACGCAGCCAAGGGACTTGAATTTCCGGTGGTGTTCCTTGTAGGCCTCACCGAGGGCATTTTCCCCTCCTCTAAGACGGTGGAGGAACGTAAGAAGGCCGGCCTTGAGGAGGAGCGGCGGCTGTGCTATGTGGCCATCACCCGGGCCAGGGAGCGGTTGTTCCTCATGGATTCTGAAGGCTTTTCCGAAAATGGCATCAAGAAGCTTCCTTCCCGTTTTCTGCGAGAAATAGGCGAACAGAATTACACCCGGATTGGGGATATTTCAGACGAGCTGGCGGACGAGAGCCGGCAGTATGAAATCAAGAGTACCCGGAGCTTTGCACGCCCGGAGGATAAGGTAGCCGGAGCTGCGGTGGAGCACCACATCTTTGGACGGGGTGTGATCCTGTCCCGGGACGACAGACGGGGCAGTTATGTAGTCAAATTCGATTCGCTGGATAAGCCCCGACATATTGCCCGCGCCTACTTCGACAAGCCACACGGTGAGCAGCCTTTTCAGGCTGTATCCGCCGTAGCGGATTCCGGCTCAAAGCCACCAGCCGCAGCGGAACCTATTCCCCATGTACTCGCTCCGGCGAAACCCGACATGATCGGACCGATCGCAGATTGTCCGCTGACACGGACGCAGACTGTGCCGCCCCCGGAGGCGGGGCAGGGGGCGGTCGGTAGCATGGATGGTTTGCCGGGTGTGGATATCCTGCCGGCTGGAGACCCTGCGCCGCCCCCGATTTTGAAAAGCCAAGGTATAGAAACAGACGGCCTGACTGAGGAGGAAAGACAAGCACTTCGGAACAGGCTGGCCATGTCTGAAAACCTCTGGAAGCGTGACGATGTGCCCAAGAGCGGTTGGACCTGTACCGGTGTCACCGATTTGGGAAAGCCGGTGGGTGTGTGCGGTATGTGCGGGGATCAGATCATCCGGTATGTTCATCACATGACCCACCCGCATTACCATCCTTTGGACGTGGGGTGCGTTTGCGCCGGAAAGATGGAGGGGAATATCGCCGCTGCCCGCCAGCGTGAGCGGAATTTTCGGAACCGTCAGGCACGGCAAAATACCTTCCTGGGCAGGACATGGAAGACGTCAAAAAACGGTCATCAGTACCTCAAGGTACAGGGGCATCTGGTTCTTCTGTACCATGTTCCCGGGGGCCGTGAGTGGAAGTACGCCATCGATCAGGTGTTCTGTCCCCGGATGTATCGCACCCGGGAAGATGCTGTTCTGGGGGCTTTTGAGGAGCTGGAGACTCTGCGGAAGGGATGACAAAGCATGGAACTGGTACCCGGATAACCAGTCCTGTGCTCCGGGCTGTGCGTCGGAAGTATTCTGATATCAGAAAGGGATGGTCCACCATGACCAACAAGAGAAACAGAAGAGCTGTGCCCGGTGTGCCGGTGCGATTGAGTCTGACATCCGAGCGGTACGAGATATGCACTTCGCTGTTCGATGCTGTGTTCGGCAGCGATGATGACACGTCGTCCGACATGATGCCGGACGACAACAGCCTGCAGTACCTGTCGCCGGAGGATGAACTGCTGTTGGGGGTGATGACAGACACCGCCAGTGAGGGTGGGTATTATGTCAAGCCTGCCGACCCAGAGACGCTGAGAGCTACACGGGAGGGGCAGGAGAGTGACACTGTCCAGCATATGCAGTTTATCACCGAGGGAGAAATGACCCGTGCCGCCGACCGGGAGGGGGAGACCGTGGCGGTGTCCTATGATGAGACTGCATTTTCCGGTATGGAAGGTTCCCGTGCGATTCTGCTGTTTTCCACCTGTGATCCCGGACTCATTCATTTGGTGCGGGACGGCGAGGTGCGTACCAGTATGACATTCAAAGCCCACCACAGGGTTGTATGCACGTATGACACGCCTTACATCGCCCTTCAGATTGGGATCCACAGCCTGACTGTCGACAACAGACTGCTGTCGGACGGTGTGCTCATTCTGGATTACATCATAGAGATTTGCGGCGGGGTCGCTGAGCGGTGCAGAATGGAGTTGCGGTTGCTGTAGAAAGCATAACATTTTTTTGGGGATATTTTCGCAGGCAAAAAATAAACCTGTGGTTGATTGACAAACTCCAAAAAATCTGTTACAATGATACCATCACAGAGATGTGAAATTTCGCATGCCGGGCCGGAAACGGTACCATCCGGGTCGTTGTATGCAAGAAAGAAAGGAGGCGGAGTTATGATTAACTCGTTAAACATCGGATGCTGTAACCCGCGCCTCACGGGTTGGCGCGGTTGATCTCCCGCCGGGGGTGAACCTTCAGACAGCCGGATATCCATAGGGGTTCGGCGGTCAGATTATGTACTTGTTACCACTTTCGGAGAGACGAATCAAACACATCCGGACCCCTCCTCCCCCGACTGTCGGGGAGGGCGGGGTTTATTCGGCGTTCCGGACTATGTCCGAGGCCTGTCCGCAACCCGTGACCGCTGTATGCTCCGGCTTTGCCCGGAGATGAAACCCTCAGGGGTAAGGAGTTGTGCCATACATGATTTGTCTTGACCAACTGGGGCGGCGTATCGCCGCAGAGCGGCGGGCGTGCGGCCTGACACAGGGACAGGTAGCGGCCCATATGGGTGTGACGCCTCAGGCGGTTTCCAAGTGGGAACGGGGCCTGTCATGTCCCGATATTGCTTTTCTGGACGATTTGGCTGATCTGCTTTGTGTCAGTATCGATCAACTGCTGACCGGCCGAGTGGTTGGTCGTTGACCATTCCATCTACCAGACGGCTGTCTGCCAGATGGCAGCTGCCTGCCAAATGCGGACTGCCCGCCGTCTGCCAACCGCCGGGCGGTTATCAGCTACTCACCTGTATAGAAGAGCGGGCTGTCTCACCAAGGTGAGCCAGCCCGGCAAATCCGATTCGGAGGATGAAATCCTCCGCTTTTGCGAGAAGCATATCCGATTTCTGATACATATTTTGAAAAAACATCGTATATTGTTCAAATGGGCGGCACCTGACCGCCCCTTTTTTGACCTGATTTTATCCCTGTGGGGGGAGGGGCAAGGGGGAAAGCTATCTTGTTTGCCAATGTTTTTCTGAAAAAGTACATGCTTTTACCCTGGAATTCAAATTTTTGGCCTTGCAATGTAAGCTCTTTTGTGGTACAATAATACCGATTGTCATATGGTAAAGGCCTTGTTGGACCGACAGGCCTGTCAGAATATCAATGATGGCGAGGTTTGGGAATCATGACATCAGAAAACCGGTGGAACCTGGTATACTATATACTGAAAACATGGAACCTGACAGGCGGGGCGGCGGTGGCTGTGATGATCGGCGGTATATTGTTGTGCATCATCATCCCGTACCTGCTGGGCAGCTTCAACTTCGGTCTCATTATCTCAAAGAAAAAATATCATGACGACATCAGGATGCACGGAAGCGGCAACGCGGGAACCACCAATATGCTCCGCACATACGGGCCCGGGGCGGCAGTGCTTACCCTGATCGGGGATATGGCCAAGGCGGCGCTGGCCGTGGGCCTCGGATACCTGATCTTTAACTATCAGGCGGATATATATAACGAGGCAGGCAAATGGGTGGGGGTGTACGGTGACAAGACCGGTGCCGCCATAGCCGGCCTGTTCGTCATGCTGGGGCATATGTTCCCTTGCTTTTACCATTTCAAGGGTGGCAAGGGTGTGGCCACCACCGGCATGGTCATTCTCATGCTCAATCCACTTGTGTTCCTGATCTTGCTGGCCATTTTTATTATCATCGTGGTCTTCACCCGATATGTCTCCTTGGCTTCTGTCATGGGTGTCTGTCTCTGCCCCATCATCCTGTCCGCTTTTGAACAGTCGCAGGGCTCCTATACAGCCAGCGGACTGGCCGTCATCATGGCGGTGTTCGTGGTGTATATGCACCGGGAGAACATCAAACGCATCAAAGACGGCAAGGAGTCTAAAATTTCTTTTAAGAAGAAAAAGGACAGTGAATCCGTGCAGGAGGCCGGAACAGTGCCTCATGGCGTCGGACAGGCCCCCGGCAAAGAGGCCTCCGGCAATGAGTCCTCTTACGAGACCGGGCAGAAGGCCTCCCGCAAAAGCAAGCCAGAGGATCCGTACACCTATGTTCATTGCACCGGGTGTGGCTCGCTCATTCCCTGTTCCCGTAAGGTCTGTGCCTACTGCGATACGGTTAATGTCCATTATGCACCTGAGGAGGCCCCCAAGGGGGGAAAACCGAATGGGACAGGGAAGCCGCAGACCGAAAAGAAAAAAAGAAAGTGACAGGCCCGTCGCCTGAGCGCTGATATCTGAACCATATGAAGCCGTCATCATATGAATGTCATCCGGCAGAAAGGAGCCGCCATGTCCCCGCCCGATATGATCCGGGACCGTGTGTCCCCCACCCTTTGCAGCCTGGTTCTGGACGCCGCCTCCGGGCACATCCTGGACAGGGCGATCTTCTCAAAGAGCCACGACCGGAGCGTGACCCGGGCCACCCTGACCCTGCGCCGGGTTCGTGGGCAGGTGGTGCTTCAGTTGGAGACTCTGCGCATGTCACAGGTAGCCGAGGTGCGGGGCAAGGCAAAGCCGGTGCAGGCCGGGCAGGAGAATCTGCCTCTGGACGGTACCGCCCGGGCGCGCCTAGACGCTCTGATCGCCGGGTTCGATCAGGTTAATCTCATCACCACCGCCGGGAACTGCGAATTCAAACGCGCCAAGGACGGCCGGGAGATCCTGATGGGGGCCGGAGCGGTGCGCCTTACGCTGTCAGGTCATGCTCCCGCTCCGCCTGTCAGATTGTGCGTGGACGGCCATGACAGAGTCAAGCAACACATTCTGAACGGCTCCGAGCCCTTCCTTGTCCGTTTGGGGATCAGCGATGAGCGGGGGCGGGTTCATGACAAAAAGCAGGCTAAGTTCCGTCAAATCAACCGTTTTCTGGAGCTTGTCCGGGATGCAGAAGTCTGCCTACCTGCCCAGGGTACCCTGCACATCTGCGACCTGTGCTGTGGTAAGAGCTACCTGTCCTTCGCCATGTACCATTACTTTACCGCCATCCGGGGCCGGACTGTGCGCATGGTGGGAGTGGACATGAAGGCAGAGGTCATGGATAACTGTCAGGCGATTGCCAGGGAGCTGGGTATGGAGGGGCTGTCCTTTGTGTGCGCTGATGTGTCACTGTATGACTGCCCGGAACCGGTGGATATGGTTGTGTCCCTTCATGCCTGTGACACCGCCACCGACGCAGTGCTGGACAGAGCGCTTTCCTGGAGGGCCGCTCTGATCCTGTCCACCCCCTGTTGCCACCATGCCATGATGCGCACCCTGCACTGCCCGGATCTGGATTTCATCGCCGCACATTCCATGCTCAAGCAAAAGCTGTGCGATGCGGCCACCGACGCCCTACGCCTCAAAAAGCTGGAGGCCGCCGGGTATGAGGTGGATGCCCTTGAGCTCATCGATCCCGAGGAGACGCCAAAGAATGTCATGCTCCGCGGCATCCGGCGCTATGATCCGGACGCACCCCGGTGCCGCCGGGCCGCCGAGGAATACGCGGCCGCCCTCCGCTTCCTGACGGGACGGGAGGACAGCTTCGAAGGAATCATGTAACATGTTCAAAAAGGTATTTGAAAAGCTGACAAGGAGCAAAAACCCCGATAGCAGCCGCTTCCGTCATGATATGGCCCGCAGAATCTGCGGACATCACATCCGCTACATCACCGAGAAGAAGGGGGAAGGGGATGTGGAGGAGGTGATAGGCCGGGAAGGAAGCCTGAACATCAAGGACGACTGTCTCATAGTGTCAACTCCCTCCGAGACCATCCTGCGCTGTCAGATCGACCGGATGCAGGCCTGGGAGCTTCTGTCCCATGACGGCGTGGTCATCACGGCCCCCGACATGGAGCACGGGAACGTGGAGCGAACCATTATCGTGCATTATGTGTACTACCGGAAGTAGAAAGGATGGTGACGCAAATACCCATGCGTGACAACGATATTTTGCGTGCCAATGCCCTCTTCTGCGACGGTATGTTCACCGAAGCCGCCTCCCTCTTCGCCGCCGGGGCTGGGGAGGGACATACCCGAGCCATTTTCAACTACGCCTACTGTCTGCAATACGGATACGGTGTTCCGGCCGACCCGGCCCGGGCCTTGAGCATGTACACCTACCTGCGTTACGAGGAGGACGGAGACGCCGCCTATAACGCCGGCGCCATGTTGGTCACGGGGCGCGGGGCGGCTTGTGATCCGGAGACGGGGTATCAGTATATGCGGGCGGCCGCCGACTGCGGGTGCATTGAGGCTCAGCTGTATGTGGCCATGGTACATCTGACAGGCTGTGTGGGAGAACCGGACATCATCAGTATCCGGCGTATCCCTTTCCACCGCCCCGACACGCCGGATGCGGCCCTGCTTCTGGAGCCGGTGGGGGCGTATGACGAGACACTGACCGACCGCCGCTTCGGTGTGGCCGAGGCGGACGAGACGGAAGCCATCCGGTACATACGCATGGCCGCCCGGAATCAGGGCGACTATGTGGGCAACAGCGTGGGAGACGCCGAATTCCTGCTGGCTAAGTGCGCCGATGAGGGCTTCGGCCGCATGATAGATCACGACAAGGCCGTGGAGCTTCTGGTGCGGGCGGCCTCGCATGGCAGTTATGTTGCATATACCAAGCTCAAGACCCTGCCCGCCCGCACTGTGGAGGATGCCCGCCGGCGGCTGCATATCAAGGCCCGTTCCCGGAAGCTGATCGGGGACGGAGAAGAGGACGAGGACTGAAACGGGTAGGAGCACCGCCCAGTACACTTCTTGAAAGAGGGGTTCTGGACTCCCAAGAACTTTAAAGCAGGAGATCTGATTGCCAGGATAAGATCAGCAACAGAGGTAGGCATCTCGATAGCCCTACGCAGGGTTCCCGCTCCGCTCTGTCTTAAAGAAAACGGCACTCCATTCACTCGGGGGGATCGCCAAGAGCCGACGAGAGCTCAGAGCAGAGCTCAGAGCAGAGCTCAGAGCAGAGCAAAGGTAAAGCCCCGGGGGCTTGGCCCCTACTTTGCCCTTGCATAAATTCAAGATTATTTCGTAAAAGTAGTATCAACACGGGAAAATCAAACAGAAAAGAGGTGATCTGCCCATGCTGTTGGCTGTGGATATTGGAAACTCCAGCATTTCGGTGGGTCTGTTTGACTTGACGGCTCTCCAGGGGGGACGTCCGACCCTGAATCTGCGAGTCAAGATGGCGGCGGACAGGCAGAAGAGTGCCGATGAGTACGCCATGACCCTGCTGGCCCTCCTGTCTGCAGGGGGATACAGACCGGATGACATTACGGCAGCCGTGATAGGGTCGGTGGTGCCTCCCCTGACTCACACTGTCCGCATAGCGGTGGACAGATTGACTGCTCCTGTGCGAGGGGAACTCCCCCTGCCGGTGACGGTCATGGGCAGCGGTGTACGCACCGGGATCGGCTTGCTGGTAGACGAGCCGAGTGCTCTGGGGGCCGACATTGTGGCTAATGCTACCGCTGCCGTGTGGCTATACGGGGCGCCGGTCATCATAGTTGATTTCGGCACGGCCACCGTCCTGTCGGCTGTGAATGCCAACCGGGCCCTTGTCGGTGTGTCGATTGCTCCGGGCCTGCATACAGCATTGGAGAGTCTGCGTACCTCCGCCGCCCGGATTCCATACATCGAGCTGGGGGTACCGGGGCAGATTTTAGGACGGAACACGGCCGATTCCACCCGCTCCGGTCTGGTGTACGGAACCGCCTGCATGGTGGACGGCCTGATCGACCGTATCCCTGCTGAGGCTCATTTGCCGCCGGACACCCCGGTGGTGGGTACCGGAGGACTGCTGTCCCTGGTGGCCTCTCACTGCCGCCATACTCTGGTGGAGGAGCCCGACCTCACGCTGCTGGGCCTTTGGCGGGTCTTCAGCCTGACCGGTGAGCGGGAGGGCAGGAAGGCAAAAAATCCGCTGTAGCGGAAGAATCTCAGGTGATTAGCCCTTTGCGGGGCTTATCATAAATTTTACGCACTGTACCCTCAGAGAGGGACGGTAGCACGGGGCGAAATTCCCCGAAGGAGCATATCATTATGGTAAGAAGCAAACAAACAGACAGAATCCGCCGCATGGTCGTCCTGGCAGTACTGACAGCCATTGTACTGGTGCTGCAGCTCACGGGTTTTGCCATCAAGATCCCGGTACTCGGGACGCCGATCAGTCTTGTGCTGATCCCCATCACCCTGGGCGCCATGCTGTTGGGGCCAGCGGCCGGTGCCTGGCTGGGCCTTGTATTCGGCCTTGAGGTGTATATCGTCTGCGGTGTGATGGGCACAGACCCCTTCACAGCCTACCTTTTCAATGACCACCCTTTGATTACGGGTATCCTTTGTCTTGCCAAATCCACGCTGGCAGGCTGGGTCAGCGGCCTTGTATACAAGGCGCTGATGAAGAAAAACTGGATATGGCCGGCCGTATTCCTGGCTGCTGCTGCCGTCCCTGTCATCAACACCGGGGTATTCATTGTGGGTTGTCTGTTGATCAATAGCACCATTTCAGGATTTATGGCCGCCAGTTCCATTGCCGGAAGCGTGATTTACTTCCTGGTCATTGGATGTGCCGGTATCAACTTCCTCTTTGAATTTGCTGTCAATATGATCCTGTCTCCTGCCCTGGAACGCATTGTCCGCATTGCAGCACGCCATTTTGCCTGAGGGCAAAGCCCTGGCAGGCTCTGTGAGCGTTCACCTGTATTTTATCAAAGGAAGAAGGTATGGTCACCGACATGAGCAAGAGCAACATCCGCATTGAATCTCCTTTTTTCAATAGCGTAAGCCGAATGCACCGCAAGGCACGCTCAGTCAATGCTGCTGTGCAGGAAGAGGTACGCACCGACATAGAGGCCGTCAAGCAGCGGGATCCCGCTGCGCGGAACGATGCCGAAATTCTCCTTCTGTACTCGGGTGTTCATGCGATTCTGGCCTA
Source organism: uncultured Clostridium sp. (assembly GCA_964591305.1). Classification (GTDB taxonomy): domain Bacteria; phylum Bacillota; class Clostridia; order Oscillospirales; family CAG-272; genus CAMEON01. The sequence continues at coordinate 13,564 of CAZQAI010000002.1, read as the reverse complement.
CCGGGTAGCACATAAGCTGTACCTGACAGGGCATTACCTGTCGGCCCGGGCCATCAGTCAACTGGCAAGGCATCTGACCGGCATTGAAATCCATCCCGGCGCTACCATCGGCAAGGGATTGTTCATTGACCATGGCATGGGCGTGGTCATCGGCGAGACGACAGAGATCGGTGATAACTGCACCCTCTACCAAGGTGTTACGTTGGGAGGTACGGGAAAAGATGTGGGCAAACGACACCCCACGCTGGGAAACAATGTCATGATTGGCTCCGGCGCCAAGGTGCTGGGGCCGCTGACCATTGGGGATAACAGCAAGGTGGCCGCCGGAGCCGTCGTGCTGACTTCCATCCCTGAGAACAGCACGGCTGTGGGTATTCCCGCTCGCATCGTCCGCCGTCACGGACGGAGGGTGGATGACCTGGATCAGGTGCACATTCCGGATCCCGTGGCGCAGGAGCTGAGCCGTATGAAAAAGGAGCTTGCCGACCTCAAGAAGAAGATCGGCGAGCTGGAGCATAACCAGTAGGGCCCTCCGGGAGGCTCTTCCGGGGCTCCGCCCCGGGCTCGGCCAGAACTTTTTCGGGGCTCCGCCCCGGGCCCCGCCAGAGAAACTTCTTGAAAGAAGTTTCTCTGGACTCTTCAAGAACTTTTGACATGAAATAAAAATATGAAAACGCCGGGGGAAGAGCTTCTCGAAAGAAGACGCTCTTCCCCCCGGCTTCATGATACCGTTCGGTCTTTTTGTTTACTCGTCCTTTGTCCCCCATGCTTCCATAGCCTCTCTGTCCCGGTCTGTCCATTCGTAGGGGATCCGCTCGGAAGCGTAGTCGTAGATGAGGAGGGCGCCGTATGGGGTGTCATGGTACTCAATGTCCCCCGTGTAGTAGATATCCACATAGACCGCCAGAACAGGGGTTTCGGTGACATTGATGTCCACGCCGTCAAAGACGAAACGGCGGTAGTTATACAGATTCTTGACCTCCGCCGTTGAGCTTGTAGGGAAGTAGCGGACGAACTTTACGCTTTCAGGATCGTTGCCGTCATTGTCCGAGGAATCCGCAGGGGTCAGATCGTAGGCCACATACAGGGTTACATCGTACAGATCCTCCGTCCGATCGGGCATGGTCTCCAGACCGTAATCCTGCACCAGGTGTTTGATGGTGCTGTTGTTGTAACGGAAGATCAACTGTACCTGGTTGGCTTGCTCAATGAACAGCGCTTTGGTAACGGAAAAATACCCATAACTTTCCTGATTGCGGGTGATGGTATCCTGCTCGTTCCAAAAGACGGAAGGCTCCTGCCCCTCGGCCTTCGCCTGTTTCCATACTTCGTACAGGGTGTCGTTGGGGGTCATGGTGGATATGTCGGCCGGATCCCCCGAGGAAAGCAACCGCCACAGGAGAATGGAGAAGGTGCCGATGACCAGTATCAGCAGGATCACCCGCCCTATCCACCAGATGGCTCCGTGCTTCTCACGGTCATATTCTTCCTTGGTTATTCTTTCTCCCCATTTCATGTGTGTGACCTCCGTTATGGTGCTTTTTCTTGCACAGACACTGTGCCGTGATACCCGAATCCTGTCCTTATGATCTGCGGAAGACTATTCTGACCGTCCGTGGGTCCCGTCTGTACCTGTCCGCAAAAAGGCCAGCTTATCCAATGCATTCTGGAGAATGATCTGCGCCGACAGGGCATCAATGACTCCCTTGCGCTTCTGCCCCCGTGTGTCGGTCTCGTTGAGGTAACGGGAGGCGGCCATCGTGGTCATACGCTCATCCAGCATGACCACCGGCACCGGCACCAGCCCCTGCAGGATGCCGGCAAATTTTTCGGCGTGGGCTGCCCGTGGGCCATGGGAGCCGTCCATGTTGACCGGAAGACCCACTACGATCCCGACGGCCCCACGTTCCCTGATGACTTCGGCCACCGCCTCGGCAGTCCTCTGCATCCCGCCGGCCTGAATCTGGCCGATTCCCGATGCCAGGCTCTGACCCTCATTGGACACAGCCAGTCCCGTCCGTTTGTCGCCAAAATCCACGCCCAAGAGCTTTCCGTGTATGTGTAGAAGTTGGTTCATGCTGTTCCTTTCCACCTCGACATTTCTGCAGCTCATGATTCGGCCGCCTGATTTTGGCTTTTATAACAAACCGCCTACCCTTTGTCCCTGCCGCAGGCAGTGAGTTGGATCAGCAGTCTGATGTCATCCGGCTGATCCTTGGCCTCGTGGGCTGACCGGCAGCGGCAGATGGCGCCGCAGGATTGACAGCGTGACACAATGATATAGCCCTTCCGGGGATCCGGTTCGCAGGAAATGGGCTCCAGTGCCCCGCCGCAGGGGTTGGCCCGATCCCCCGGGTTGATGTCCACATGCCGTGACCACAGGCAGAAAGGGCAGTGATTCCGGGAGGAGTACCCCAGCGGATGCACCTCCCGGCCGCAGTGCATGCAGACAAATCCTTCGTCGTTCTTTGTAAAGCGCTTGCTTTCCATGCCGCTGTGTCTCCTTTCTTGCATGATGTGTGACGGGGATGTGTCCGATCTGGGTCTTGATATCCTGTCAGGATACTCCGTAAAATGCATCCAGGATTCGGCCCGCTGTCATAGAGGCATAAGAGCCTCCGCCGGCCCGTTCCACAACTGCGGCCACCACGATATCGGGATTGCGGGAGGGGGCGCAGCAGACAAACAGACCGTTGTCAGTTTGCTTTCCGCCTGTCTGAGCAGTACCCGTTTTCCCTGCGACTGTTACCGGCAGACGGGACATGTACTGACTGACCCCGGATGAGGTGGCCACGGCTTGTTCCATGGCACCGATGATCTCCAGCCGGTAGGCTTCATCAAGGGCAAAGGAGGAAGCGACAGTGGGCGTGCTGATCAGTGTGTCGGTGTGGGTGGCGAAATTCCGCACCCGGGACAGAAGGTGTGCCTCATACCGGGTGCCACCGTTGACCAGCGTAGAGAGGTAGGACGCCAGCTGAAGGGGGGTAAAGGCGTTGTCAGACTGTCCGATGGCCGCAGCAATGGTATCGGTGTCCTGCCACTGCACCCCATGGGACTGGGTGCGGTAGTCCGGTCCGGCTAGGATACCGGTGGATTCGCCCAGCTCAATGCCGGTTGGCAGGCCCAGACCATACAGGGAACAGTACTGATTCATAAGCGCAATACCCAACCGGCGGCCAGTCTCATAAAAGAAGCAGTTGCAGGAGACCCGCAGGGCCTCGGATACCGTAATCAAGCCATGCTTGTGTATCGGACTGGAGGCGCTGTTGTAGACCCAGCAGGTGGGCTGATAACTTTTATAGTAGGTGTAGATGCCGTCGCACTCCAGCAGGGTATCTGTCCCGATGACACCCTCGGTTAAGGCGGCAGCGGCTACCCCTGGCTTGAAGGTGGAGCCCGGGGCGTACAACCCGAACAACGCTCGGTTGTACAGAGGCAGGGCCTCATCCGACAACAGACTGTTATAATCCGAGTTGAAGGTGGTCAGGTCGAAGGATGGGTAAGAGGCCAGAGCCAGAATTTCTCCGGTGCCGGGATCGATGGCGACTGCAGCACCTGCAGTACAGTCAGAGCGGCCATAAGCGGTCTGCAGGTACTGGATGTTGTCCCTCAGACCGTTCTCAGCTGCAATCTGCAGATCAATGTCAATGGTCAGGTAGATGTCCTGACCGGCTACCGCCTCGGTTTTCATGTACTCATCCACGATACGGCCGTCGGCATCCTCCACCACAACCTTGACCCCGTCCTGCCCGTGCAGGTAGGCCTCAAAGGCGGCCTCGCAGCCGGAGATGCCCACAGTGGCATTCATATTGTACCCCAATTCCTTATAGTATGGCCAGTCCTCGGCGTAAATAGGCCCTGTCTGCCCCAGGATGTGAGAGGCATACCCCGGGTAGGCGTACACCCGTTTAGTCGAAAGGGAGAAGCCAATGCCATCAATCCCCCACTCCCGCGCGCAGGTGATGGCTTCCATGGACACATCGCGGGCCAGTATGTAGTCGTTGACTCGGGAGAAGCCGGTGGCCTCCATGCCCCAGTATACCCGCAGCAGTCTGTCTGTCTGGGTGTCGTCAAACAGGCGCAGTTCCCCCTCCGCTTGGGTCTCGTCCAGGCGGTAGGTGGTGACAAAAAAGTCTACCAGCACCTGTGCGGTGACATACTCCAACGGGGCGGCGTCAAACATGTCCTGTGCCCGGCTGAGTGTGACACCCTCAGACAGACGGATGCGTTTGACCAATGTCGACCGAAGGCCGGAGCTGTCTATGACAGAGAGCAGCGTCTCATACTCCTGTGTCCCCGGTGTTTCGGCGGCGGCGGAGTAGACCAGATGCGGGTACATCCCCTCCAGCGGGTAATAGTTGGAGCACAGCTGCCCGCTTTGCCCGCAGGTATCCAGAATCTCCAATGTTTTGAGGATGGCCTGGTTACGATCCATCGCATCGGTGGGGAACAGACTGTAATCATAGGTCAGGTCGTATATGTAGGTGTTGGTCACAAGAGGCTTGCCGTTTCGGTCGTATATTTCACCCCGGACAGCTTGCACCAGCACGGTGCGAGTGGTGGTGCCATCCTGCCGATGCCCACCGATGTTGTCGCTGTTCAGCTCCAGTATCGCCAGACGGATCACATAGATGAGACAGAAAAGAGCAAATGCGAAACCCAGTACCGCCAGACGCAGAATACGGCGGTTATGTACCTGTGCCATACGGCACCTCCTTGCTTTTAAACTTTCCTTGATGTCAACTTCTGGCTCTTTGTAAGGCCCGATCCGTTATCCCCATGGGAAGAGATTCAGAACCAGAAGGGCTACGCAGACCAAGGTAGCCAGGATCATACCGGCATTGCCCATGACGCAGGAAGCGGCTTGTTCACGGGGTAGCACCGCTGTTCCCCGCCCCAGCCGAACCCGGCGGGCCAGGCAGATGGTCAGGATTACAGCCGCCAGCATGAAGGCATACACCAGCATTCCCTGCAGAAGGTAAAGCGACATGGCGATCGGATGGGCAGTGAATTGGTTCAACATAGCATTCGGGTCACCGGAGGCCAGGACTTCCAGATCCAGACGGGACACGAGCGCCTGGGTATACACCCCGCCGATGAAGTTGAGTAAGGCATGCAGGGCCACATTCCACCACATCCTGCCGGTGCGGGTATAGAGGTAGGCTAGGAGCAGACCCAGGGCGAAGGCGTAAAAAAACTGGAACAGGTTGCCGTGGAAGATGGCGAAAAAGAAGGCCGAGAGCAGGATGGACACCCGATCCCCATAGCGGCGGGTGCAGTCGATCAGCAGCTTACGGAAGATCAGCTCCTCACCCAAGGGGGCTGCTACCACGGTGAACAGAGCGGTCGCCCACAAGGGGGAATCATTCACTGTGCTCTGCAGGGCATTTTCATAATCATAGCCGGTGACAGAGGACAGGATGGCCATCAGGCCGTTGCCAATCAGACTTCCTATGTACATGAAGCCAAGCGCTATGACAGCGATCACGCACCACCAGCCAACGGTCATGCGGGGCATGGAGATTTCCTGCCCCTTGACCAGACAGACCTGGTTCCGGGGAGATACCGGTACATGATGCAGCACCAGCAGCATGGCGGGGAGACCGAAGCCATACAGCGACACAAGAGACTCAATCCAAGGGAAGTACCAGGTAGTCAGTATATCCCGCGACAGGTAGTATACAGCCAGCTCGATGGCCCATGCGGAGAGAATCCGCACAAGGGCCAGTGTCATGATGGAAAAGCCAATCCGGGAGAAATGCAGGCGTGCCTCTTGTGGGTCGGCTGTGGGTACCCCGGGAGTGCGTTCCTGATGATCGGAATTCAGCCATTGCGGCTCATTTGTATTCATAAAAACTCCTTTATCAGTATCTGGTTTTAGATCGTAAATCTTCTCCCCAAAGGGAGGGTCGGTTGATGATCATGCCGATTCCCCGGATGACACAGTCCAGAGGATTCCGGGCCACCGTAACCCGCAGTCCGGTGCGTCGGGCGATCGCTCCGGCTATGCCGGGCAGTAGGGCACAACCCCCACAGAGCATAAGGCCAAAAGTATGTACATCACCGGAAATTTCCGGCGGCACATTCTCAAGAGCCCACAGGGCAATCTGTGCAATGGCATCCAGACAGGGGGATATGGCTTTGCATATCTCATCTGTCGTGACCGTCCGGCCGGCGGCCAGTCCTGTCTTTATGTGGCGGCCGTATACCTGCATATCACCCCGGTCGATAGACGGATCGGCGGCCCCGATGCGGACCTTGAGCGTCTCGGCGGTGGCGTCTCCCACCAATAGACCCCGATGGCTTTTCAGGTAGTTGACAATGGCCATGTCCAGCCGTTCTCCGGCCACCTTGGAGGATCTGGCATTGATAATGCCCCCGGCGCTGATGACAGCGGCTTCGGTGATGCCGCTACCCACACTGAGGATCATACAGCCCCGGGGGGAGGTAACCCGCAAACCCGCCCCCGCAGCTGCCGCATATATGGCAGGCAGCTGCGCTACCGCCTTGGCCCCGGCCTCCATGACAGCATTTTCTGCGGCCAAACGTTCCACCTCTGTGATGCGGTAGGGGGTTGCCAGCAACACCGCCGGGCGGCGGAAGGTGGAGCACAGCCGCTTGTTCAGAAAGTATGCCTCCAGCATCAGGGAGGTGACCTCAAAATCCGTTACGACCCCGTCACGTATGGGACGGAAGGCCAATATGTTCTCAGGGGTTTTACCCAGCATCTGTCGTGCCTCTGCAGCCAACGCCACTACCTCATGGGTCTGACTGTCAATGGCAGCGGCAGACGGACTGCACAGCACCACCCCATGCTCGGCTGTCCATATCCGGGTGTAGGCTGTCCCCAGATCCAAGCCGATATAACGAACCATAGGCTCCCTCCCTTCCGTGCATGATCAGGATGTGTTCCTCTCTAATAATGATTACAGTATAATGCCAAAGGCATCCTTTACCGTCTGACACAGACGGTGGACAGGCAGACCCACCACGTTGAAATAATCGCCCTCAATGCCAACGATATACCGGGCAGCATGCCCCTGAATGGCATATCCGCCCGCTTTACCGAAAGGCTCCCCTGTGGCTACATAAGCCGCTACCTGATCCTGGCTCATAGGGGCGAAGGTGACCCTGGTCAACTCGGCGGCATGAGCCACTCGACCTCTGTAGCGGACTGCCAGTCCGCTGGCTACCGTGTGGGTGGTTCCCTGGAGTCGGTTGATCATGCGGCAGGCGTCCTCCTTGTCCGCCGGCTTGCCCAGAAAATCGCCATTTAATGTGACCAGCGTGTCGGCGGCCAGAATGAGCATGTGCTCATGCAGACCTCCCTCGGCCGCCAATGCAGCTCGGACAGCTTCGCACTTGCGAGAGGCGATCGCCATGACCCGCTCGGCCGGGTCAGGGAGTGTGCAGGTCTCGTCAGTGTCGGCGGTACGGACGGTAAAGGGCAGACCAAGGCAGGTGGAGAGAATCTCTCGGCGTCGGGGAGAAGCGGAGGCAAGGATCAGGGACAGTGACATATTAGCCAACCTTTCTCAAAACGGGGGCATGCCGACAAGGGATACTACCCCACAATATACTGTTTATTATATCATAGAAATCAGTTTGTGGCAAGTCCTAAGGAGCGGTTTTTGAAAAAATTAAAAAAAGTGTTACGGTTCAGGAGGCTGTCGCATTATGGGCGGTCTGGTGCCGCCCATTTTGAGCCATATCCGATGTTTTTTTATAATATGGATCGGAAAAGCTACCCCGTTACAGTTCAGCCACCCTCTATAGTACGCTCCCTTTTCCACTGTAGAGTGGGGCGAGGGGCCCGCGACTGCGTTTAGGTTATTTGGAGTGCTATGAACGATGGCTTTCCGGAAAAGTCATCACGATAAATTCTATACACAAATATATTGAAAGTTTTTTTGGGGGTCTGGGTGCTCCTCCGTTCCCCGGCTGAACTGTAACAAAAGCATTTGACAAAACCGGGCGTTTGTGATAAGATATGATAGGATATAATGACACTGCATTGTCAGAGAACAGGCCCGGTGGCCATTTCCGTTTTCTGATCCTGCTTTTCTGTAAGGGGGTGATGGGTATGAATCAGAAGCTTCTTTTATATATCAGCTTTCTTGGCACCGGTTTCTGTGGGTATCAGGTTCAGCAAAACGGGCCCTCGGTACAGGGAACGCTCAACAGGGCCACAGAAGATCTGTTTGGCTTCCCCTGTGACATCACAGGCTGCAGCCGTACTGACAGTGGCGTTCATGCCCGCATGTTTTGCGCTTCCGTAACCCGTCATGGGAGCGACACCCTGGATACCGACATCCCCATAAGCCACATTCCCCGGGCGTTGTGCGTCCGTTTACCGGACAGTCTGTCGGTATGGCAGGCTTTGTGGGTGCCATCTGCATTTCACCCGCGGTATGACGTCAGTTCCAAGGAGTACATCTACCGTTTCCTGCTGTCACCCCAGAGAGATCCCTTTGAGACAGGTCGAAGCTGGCACATCCCCCTCCCCTTCCCTGATTTGGCAGTGGATCGAATGAATCGGGCAGTCGGCGGACTGGTAGGACAGCGGGACTTCTCCGCCTGTATGGCAGCAGGCAGCGACATCAATGACCGCGTGCGGCATGTCATGGAAGCCGACATATGCCGCCAGGGAGATCTATGTACCTTCCGGGTGCGGGCTGACGGATTCCTCTATCACATGGTACGCATCATGGCCGGAACGCTGTACGAGGCAGCGGTTGGCCGGATAGATCCTGCCTCGGTTCCAGAGCGTCTGTCCTCCCTGGACAGGCGACAGATGGGGCGTACCGCACCGGCTTCCGGACTGTATCTCAACCGGGTGTTCTATGACGACCCTAAACATCCCGGGTATCACGGAGGTGATGTACATGGCCGGTAAACCACATAAGGATCGCCGCAAAGGCTCTGTCTCAACACGAATAAACAGCTGGTTCCGGCGGCTTCGCGACCAGGCCGGCCGGCTGTCGGGTCGTCTGCCACTTCCGGAGCAAGGGGGTGACCCAATTGATTTTTCTGCCCCTTCTGTGCATTATTATACACATCTGGCGGAACGCTTCAACCTGGCCCGTATCGTCCTGTACCTTGTGCTGTTCGTCTTTGTGGTAGCCACGCTGGTCAGTAGCCGTGATCTGGTCACGTATTCCAATCTTTTCTATCTGGTCAAGGATATCAACGCCTCTGCCTTGACCTCAGAGGCCCCAACAGACCTGATTCAATACCCGGCTGCCCCCGCTACACCTGACTTTGCCTCCTATCGGGGCGGTTTGGTCATGGCCGGAGGCGGAGAGGTCACAGTGCTCAGCGGTTCCGGCAAGACGACGCTCTCTGCTTCCCTGTCCTGTGGAAATGCCAGAATTGCCGCATCGGACAAGTATTTTCTGGTCTGGGGACTGGGTGAGACCTCCTTCTCTCTGTTCAATGCCTTTACAAAAGTCTACAGCGAAACAACCGATTTCCCTATCTACGGTGCGGCAGTAGCCGATGACGGTTCATTTGCCATCGTCACACGCTCCCGGGATTATACTTCTGAGGTCATTCTATACAGCAAGAACATGACACGCATATCGGATTACCATTTGAGGGGATATGTGACCTCCCTCTCCCTGGCTCCCTCCGGAGATACAGCAGCTGTACTTTCGGCGGAAGCCAAAGACGGCGTATATACCACCAAAATCAGCATCATCCGGATATCCGATCGCATATCATTGGAAACCTTGACACTTGAGGACACCTTTGGCGGGATATGCGGATTTACCGCAGAGGACAGGATATCCGCTGTACTTTCTGACCGGGTGCTGACTCTGCGTCCTGACGGCGAGGTGCTGTCCCAGGTTTCCCTTGACGAGGATTCGTCTCTGTGTGCCCTGTCCGCCGGACGGGTGGCAATCCTTGCCCGCGTCTCCGGCCAGCCGTCGCAGTATCGACTGAAAGTGCTTGACAAAAACGGGAGAATGGTATATAATACCGTCATAGAGTGCTCTGCCGCGCCCTCCCACATGGCTTTCGGGGGGTACAACCTGTATATTCGCACAACTGACACTCTGTATTGCATGGGTCCGGACGGAAAAACCATGACAACCGCTCCGGTCAACCGGGAGGTACTGGCTGTCCTACCGGAAGGAAATGAGGATGTCCTTCTATGCGGAGCCTCCTCTGCCCGACGTCTGCACGCAGAAGATTTCATCACCCCGTAAACCCACCATTTATTACCCAGAAAGGAGTTTTCTTATGTCTGTTGTCTTTGACATCCTGCTGGCCCTTGTGCTGGCTTTCCTCATCATCCGGGGGTATTCCAAGGGATTCTTTAAATCGGTGCTGAGTTTAGGCCGTCTGGCGCTTTCCATCATTCTGACCGTCATTTTTGGCCCCCGCGTATCGAGCTGGCTGGATACGACATATGTAAACCCGCCTATCTTCAAGAGTGTACACGCCAAGCTGGCTGACATGGCTGCTAAGGCCTCTGAGAGCACCGGCAGCTTCTTTGACAGCCTCAAGGACGCTTACGGAGGCTATTTGGATACCACGGCTCTTGACAAGGAGGCTGCTTCGGCCGGAGCTGATCTCGATGCCTTGGTCGAAGAGTATTCACAAACCATCAGCCACTCCATCTCAGGCGTGGTGGCCACCATCATCGGATACCTGCTGCTGTTTCTTGTCTGTTTCATCCTGCTGACTGTGGTGATCTGGCTGGTCGGCAAGCTGAAAAATCTTCCTGTTATCAAGCAATGCGACAAACTCTTGGGCCTTATTCTCGGCCTTGTCAGCGGTTTTCTGGCTGTTTGCCTGTTGTCTTCGCTGTTATATGCCATTCTATCCGCCACCGGCGACATGAGCGCATATGAAAATTCTCATGTATTCAAATTTATTTATGATCTGAATATCTTCAAATTCATTCTCGACAAGGTGATATGAGAGTCACATCCATGCACAGGGCACAGGTCCACCACGCTTGCCAGAGTGCGATCATATCTGCAGCACAGCATCTTGCGATTAAATGCCCAGACACAAGTTACCTGGTTACAGATCAGCCGGGACTGCCACTTAATGCGACGGCCCCGGCTGATCTGTAACATTGTCTGGGCTTTTTTTATCAAATTCACAAAAAAGTATTGCATCCACGGGAGAAAAGGTTTATAATAAGGGGTAATTGTAGCGTACCTGTAAGGCGCGGTTATCATGATGAACAGTAGTAGGAGAAGCCAATGAATCTCGGAATTGTCGGATTGCCTAATGTAGGCAAATCTACCCTTTTTAACGCCCTGACCTCTGCCGGGGCTGAATCAGCCAACTACCCTTTCTGCACCATTGAGCCCAATGTGGGTGTTGTCCCGGTGCCCGACAAGCGATTGGATCAGCTGGCTGAGATGTATCACCCAGAAAAGTATACCCCCGCCGTCATTGAATTTGTAGACATTGCCGGTCTTGTCAGGGGTGCCTCCCATGGAGAAGGACTTGGTAATAAGTTCCTGTCCCATATCCGGGAAGTGGATGCCATTCTGCATATTGTCCGTTGCTTTGACAACGGCAACATTGTCCATGTGGATGGTAGCATCGATCCTGTCCGGGATGTCGAAACCATCAATATGGAGCTGATCCTGTCTGACATGGAGCTGTTGGAGAAGCGGCTTCCGGCCCTGCAAAAGATGCTTCGCAACGGGGACAAGGCGTTAGCTGCACAGGTTGCGGCTATGGAGAAGATCCTGAATGTTCTCCAAAACGGAAAGCCGGCTCGCAGCGCCGGGCTGAACCAGGGGGAACTGGCTTCCTTAGTCGACACCCCTCTTCTGACCCTCAAGCCGGTCATTTATGTGGCCAATGTCTCTGAGGATGAGGCTACAGGCGATGTGGAAGGTAACCCATATTATCAGGCACTTAAGGCCCTTGCTGATGGAGAGAATACCCTGGTCATACCCATCTGTGCTCAGATTGAGGCAGAGATCGCCCAGCTTGACGGAAATGACAAGGCTGCCTTTCTGGAGGACATGGGGATTGCCGAACCCGGCCTTGACCGTCTGATCCAGGCCAGCTACTCGCTACTGGGTCTTATCAGCTACCTGACCGCCGGGCCCAAGGAGGTCAGAGCTTGGACTATTCCCCAAGGCACCAAGGCTCCCCAGGCCGCCGGTAAGATCCACTCCGACTTTGAACGCGGCTTTATCCGGGCCGAGGTCATTGGCTTTGATGAGCTGATGCGAGTCGGCTCCATGACCGCCGCCAAAGAGGCAGGTCTTGTCCGCTCCGAGGGCAAGGAGTATGTCATGCAGGACGGAGACATTGTCCTCTTCCGTTTCAATGTCTGATCTTGACGGAAGCTGAAAGGATTTGCAGGCCTGAAATAAACGTTTGACGCATTTCAGACAGGGAGTTTTTCCTTGCCAGTTGACGAAACCGCCATTCCGGCCGTGCCGGAACTACCCCAGAACTTCCGTGTTACAAATAAAGGAATGGTTATAGACATGAGAATGAGACGAAAAAAGCACGGACCCCAACGTATCCAAGCCTGTGCCGCTCTGCTGATCAACGATCTGGCTCACCCGGACAACAGACCCGAGGATCCCGCCACGCTTTTTCCGGAGAGGCATCCGCTCCATCTGGAGATCGGATGTGGGAAGGGGAGCTTTGCCGTTGGCATGGCAGCCGCTCATCCTGAGTGGAATTTTATCGCCATGGAACGAGTTCCGGATGTCTGCTGCCTGGCTTTGGAAAAAGCACGGGATACCGCGACTGACCGCCCGGGAGATAACCTTCGCTTTCTGATCGGAGATGCCGGGCAGCTGCTCACATGGTTCCGGCCGGGGAGTGTGTCCCGAATCTACCTGAATTTCAGTGATCCTTGGCCCAAGAAGGGGTATGCCAAACGCCGTCTGACTCATCGGAACTTTCTCGCTATGTACCGCCACATCCTGTGCCCGGGTGGTGAGGTGTGGCTTAAGACAGACAATCAGGGCTTGTACTTTTTTTCCCTCGAAGAATTTGCCTATGCCGGGCTGACGCCCTTGTTCTGTTCAGAGGATTTTCACAAGACACCCGAAGCGGCAGACAATGTGATGACCGAATATGAGACCGCCTTTTCCGCTCAGGGAATGCCTATCTATTGTGCCAGAATGCGCTTTTGAGACATGCCACACCTGATTTTTTACCTCGATACCGACATCAGAAAGGCCTGTTTGCCATGCTTCTTTTCATGTATGGTTTTTCGTTTGGCCGGGTTCTGCTTTTTATGTAAAAAAACTTGGTGATTGTTTGTGCAATTTGGATATTTACAAATGTCCATACTTGTAGTATAATAAAGTAGCGCCGGGAGTCGCCCCCAACGGCTCCCCATTCCACACAGCACAGCCGTCGCGGTTTCTTGCGGAGTGTCAATCTTATGACACCAACACGCATCAGTCGCCTTCGGATGTGCTTTTTTATATATCCGAGGATACTGCGCCCATGCTCCCGGCGTATGAACATGCCCCATGAATTGATAGGAATTCGGGGGAGCGGCCCTATATGGCTGCCCCCCGAAAGCATTTCAAAGCATTATTTTCCCTTTGTCACAGCC
>CAZQAI010000001.1:5964-40476 GCA_964591305.1 uncultured Clostridium sp. | reverse complement strand
CCTTTGGCAATGTACTCAAGGTTACCTTCTGGCGGTCAGTATCCTCCATCAAGATGGTCTTTGACTCCATTGGCGGACTGATCACGGGGCGGTACAGCCTGTCCAGCCTGTCCGGTCCCATCGGCGTGACCTCCACCGTCACCGAGGTAGCCGCACAGCCCATGGCCGGGTGGAATCTGCTTTACCTTTTTGCATTGATTGCCATGAACCTGGGTGTCATGAATCTACTGCCCATACCTGCCTTGGACGGGGGCCGGCTGTTCTTCCGCATCATCGAGGTGCTCCGTTTTGGAAAACCCATCAATCCCAAAGTTGAGGCACGTATACACGGTGTCGGCATGATGCTCCTCCTGATGCTTACCGCTGTCATTGCTTTCAAAGATATATTCAAATTGTTCTGACAACCCATACCCACCTTCTGCTCTTACCTACACTGTGAAAGGACTCAGTCATGAAGTATAATTCCATACGCCGCTCCACCAGGGAAGTACGCATCGGACGGCTGTGCATCGGCGGGCGGCACAGAATTGCCGTTCAGTCTATGACCAACACCGACACCCACGATGCTGCCTCCACTATGGCTCAGATCAAGGCACTGGCAAACGCCGGATGTGACATTGTGCGTCTGACCGTGCCGGATCTGGAGGCTGCCGAAACCGTACGCCTGATCAAGGAATCCGGTATGACTGTACCTATTGTGGCCGACATCCACTTCGATTACCGCATTGCCTTGCGGTGTGCCGAGTATGGCGTGGATAAGATACGCATCAACCCCGGCAACATCGGGGGCGATGAACGGGTGAGAGCGGTGGCCGATGCCTGCCGCGTCCGTCATATTCCCATTCGTATTGGCGTCAACAGCGGCTCCCTGGAAAAGCATATCCTGGCCAGGTACGGAGCCCTCATCCCGGAGGCTCTGTGCGAGTCAGCGTTGTATCACGTCGGCCTTCTGGAAAAGTGCGGCTTTGAGGATATGGTCATCTCGATCAAGGCATCTACTGTCCCGGACATGATACAGGCCAACCGGATGCTGGCGGAAAAATGCGAGTACCCACTTCATCTGGGTGTGACCGAGGCCGGAGGGGCCGAAGCGGGACTGGTCAAATCGGCAATCGGAATCGGGTCTTTGCTCTGCGACGGCATTGGAGACACCTTCCGGGTGTCTCTGACCGCTGACCCGGTTCGTGAGGTGGAAGCTGCTCACCGCATCCTCAATGCGCTGGGAGTGGAAGGCCAGTGCGGCCTACAAATCGTCTCCTGCCCGACCTGCGGCAGGACGGGAATCGACCTGATCGCCTTACATACCGCCTTTGAACAGGCAGTTGCGGCTGAGGGACTGTCTGATCTGCCTGTCAAGGTTGCCCTGATGGGGTGCATTGTCAATGGCCCGGGGGAGGCCAGGGAAGCCGACATCGGCATCGCCGGGGGGCAGGGAGAAGCTTTGCTGATATCTCGCGGTGAGATCATCAAGAAAATTCCGGAGGAGTCCATTATCCCGACGCTGATTGAAAAACTTCGGGAGATGAAGGATGCCACATCATGAAAACAGTTTCTGAATTATGCCATGAAAACTTTACCTGAAATTCTGTATAAGTACCACCCGGATGATGCTACCAGGGAATTGCTCCTGCAAGCTACTGATATCGGCGTGCAGGCAGACAAGGAAGCGCGGGCACTTCTCCTGTCCTGCCGTTTTCCCCGCCTTATCCCCAAGGAGACGCTGTACCGGATCGAGAATGAGGTGGCAGAGGCGTATGAGCTGCATTATGTCAAGCTCATGCCCAAGTATGATGCTTCCTTCTTTTCGGAGGCTTACATCCCCGAGCTGATCAAGGAAACCGAACGGGTAGGCGTGGTGGCCAGAGGCTTCTTTCATACTTACCGGTACACGCTGCATGACGCACAGCTGACAGTGGAAATCCCTTTTACCCAGTCAGGCGTGAACCTGCTGGTTGACGCCCGTACGCCTGTGACCATGTCCATGATCCTCAAATCCGAATTCGGGCTTGACATGGAGGTGACGGTGATCAATACGGAGGACGCACAGGATGTGCTGACCGGGCGGCAGCAAGCCATGCTGGCCGGGCTTGACAAACAGCTTGTGGAAGCCAGCCGGGATTATGATCGGATGAAGGAGCACCGGCAGGGGCAGAAACCCGCAGAGTCGCCATCTACCCAAACGGAACCGGCACTAAAACGGGTGCAGTCTCTGTTCACCCTCCCAAAGGAAGGACAGGGAGCACAGGAAACAGCCGGGAATGAAGGGGCGGTACAGCCTGTGATAATAGAGAACGGACAGTGCCGTGTCGGCTTTATGACCTTTGATATAACCGCTCCGGAGTATGTGATTGGCCATGAATTTGACATCAAACCCACCCCCCTGTCGGCAGTGGACAGGCCCCAGCGGAATCTGATACTTGTGGGTGAGGTGTTTGGCTTTACAAAAGAGGCCAGCCGGAATGGCGATAAATTCAACATCACATACTACCTCACCGATAATAGTGCCTCTATTGAATGCAAAGCCTTTGGTCTGCTTCCGGAGGATGCGGATGACCTGGGTACCGTGGTCAAGGATGGAGCCGTTCTGGCTTTGCGTGGGTATGCCAAGCGTGAAATACGCCGGGATCGTACCGAGGGTCCGGATCTGATCTTTTATGCTTCCGATATGGCCAGAATCAAAAAGCTGGTACGCAGGGATGAGGCACCTGTCAAGCGGGTGGAGCTTCACCTGCATACCCAAATGTCGGCTATGGATGCTCTCATTCCACCTTCGGATGCCGTCAAACAGGCTCATGCCTGGGGACATCCGGCTGTAGCCATCACCGATCACGGCAATGTGCAAGGCTATATGGATGCTGTCAAGGCCGCTGATGCATGTGGCCAAAAGGTGATCTACGGCATTGAGGCCTACTTTGTCAACAACACATCCAGCGCGCTCTTAGGGCGGTGCACAGGTGCACTCGGCGGTGATGCTGTGGCCTTTGACATAGAAACCACCGGGCTTTCCGCTCAGAATGACCGCATTACCGAGATCGGAGCGGTCAGGATCCGGGACGGGAAGATTCTGAACAGCTTTGATACCTTTGTCAACCCCGGAATGCCCATCCCTCCATCAATCACCCAATTGACCGGCATCACGGACGATATGGTCAAGGATGCTCCAGACGAGCTGTCCGCCCTGCAAGCCTTTTTTGAGTTTGTGGGTACAGGCGAGCAGGGAACTATGCTGCTCATCGCTCATAATGCTGACTTCGACACCGGCTTTATCCGTGCTGCCTCGGACAGACAGGGACTACGCTTTGAGAATCCCTACCTTGACACCTTGGCATTGGGTCGGTTCCTGTTGCCCGACCTCAAGAATCATAAGCTGGACACGATCGCCGACCACTACGGATTAGGTGATTTTCATCACCACCGTGCTTGTGATGACGCCGAGATGCTGGCCCGTATTTTCTTCTGTATGGTTCATGATCTGGACGAACTCGACATACGCACTTATGACAAGCTTATATCCGACATGGCTGAGCAGACAGACCCCAAGCGGCTGCGTTCCTACCATCAGATCATCCTGGTACGGAATAAAGTCGGACAGAAGAATCTGTATAAGCTGGTCTCCGACAGCTACCTCAAATATTTCAAGAAGCAGCCCCGGATTCCAAAGACCGAGTTGGAAAAATACCGGGAAGGTCTGATCGTGGGATCGGCTTGTGAGGCAGGCGAGGTTTTCCGTGCTGTCCTTGACAACAAACCGGAAGCAGAGCTTGCTGACATCGTCAATTTCTATGATTATCTGGAGATTCAGCCCATCTGCAATAACCGTTTTCTCATAGCCGAGGGGAAAGCCAGGGATGACGAGGATCTACGCAATCTGAACCGCAGGATTGTTGCCTTGGGGGAGACATACCACAAGCCGGTGGTGGCCACCTGCGATGCGCACTTTATGAATCAGGAGGATGAAATATACCGGAAGATACTCATGGCGGGCATGAAGTTCAAGGATTATGACAGGGACATCGGCCTGTACTACCGCACCACACAGGAGATGCTGGATGAATTCTCTTATTTGGGAAAAGAGAAGGCGTATGAGGTGGTTGTGACCAACACCAACCTGATTGCCGACTGCATTGATCCTCACATCCGTCCCTTCCCAAGCGGAACCTACACCCCGCACATGGATGGGGCCGAGGAGGATCTGACCCGCATCTGCTATGAGAATGCCAAGAAAAAGTACGGTGACCCTCTGCCGAGAATTGTGGAGGAACGGCTTAAGAAGGAGCTGACTTCTATCATAAACAACGGATTTGCTGTGCTGTACATGATTGCACAGAAGCTGGTCAGCTACAGCGAAAGCCAAGGCTATCTGGTGGGCTCCCGTGGGTCGGTGGGTTCCTCCGTGGTGGCCTCCCTGGCCGGTATTTCCGAGGTCAACCCCTTGCCGCCTCATTATTGGTGCCCCGAGTGTCGGTTTTCCGATTTCGAAAACATCCCGGAGGGTATCCTGTCCGGCTTTGACCTGCCTGACAGAAATTGCCCCCGCTGTGGGCACAAGCTGAACTATGACGGCCATGATATCCCCTTTGAGACGTTTCTGGGCTTCTACGGAGATAAATCTCCCGATATTGATTTGAACTTCTCCGGAGAAGTGCAGGGTAAGGTTCATAAGTATACCGAGGAACTGTTCGGAACGGAGAACGTCTTCCGAGCCGGCACCATTGGCGCATTGGCTGATAAGACCGCATATGGCTTTGTCATGAAGTATCTGGAGGGGAAGGGGATCAGTGTCAACCGAGCCGAGGCCAACCGTCTGACCATGCACAGCGTGGGTGTCAAACGTACCACGGGGCAGCATCCCGGCGGTATCGTAGTGGTGCCCAAAGTGTATGACATCTATGATTTCTGTCCAGTACAGCACCCTGCTGACGATCCGAATTCCGACATCGTGACCACCCATTTCACCTTTGAGTACTTGCATGATACCTTGCTTAAACTGGATGAGCTGGGCCATGATATGCCGACCAAGTATAAATACCTGGAACGGTTTTCCGATACATCGGTACTGGATGTACCCATGAATGACCGCTCTATATACGATCTGTTCCTTTCCACCAAGCCTCTGGGCATCACGCCGGACGACATTGCCGGTGTGCCGTTGGGGACATTGGGCCTGCCGGAGTTGGGAACCAAGTTCGTTATCAAAATGCTGCAGGACTGTAAACCCCAGTCCTTCTCCGACCTGCTTCAGATTTCCGGACTGTCCCACGGTACCGATGTCTGGACAAACAACGCCCAGCTGCTGATCCAGGATGGAACCTGCACCATATCCCAGGTCATAGGTACTCGGGACGACATCATGCTGGCACTGATCCGGTACGGGGTGGAAAAGAGCCACGCCTTCAAGATCATGGAAATGGTGCGTAAAGGCAAGGGACTAACTCCGGAATTCGAGGAGGAAATGAGAGCGGCCCATGTGCCAGACTGGTACATCGCTTCCTGTAAGAAGATCAAGTACATGTACCCCAAGGCCCACGCCGCCGCCTACGATATTTCCGCCATCCGCCTGGGGTGGTATAAGGTACATAAGCCGCTTGCCTTTTATTGTGCCATGTTCACGGTACAGCCTACCGGCTTTGACGGAGAGCTGGTCATGCGGGGCAAAAAGGCTGTCCAGGATTATATTCTGGATATTGAAAAGCGGGGAAATGACGCCCTTCCCAAGGAACAGCAAAGTCTGCCGGCCCTTCAGCTGGCCAACGAAGCCTACGCCCGAGGCATTAAATTCCTGCCGGTGAGCCTTGAGAAGTCCAGCGACCGGGAGTACCTGCCGGAGGACGGGATGATCCGTCTTCCCTTCACCTCGCTGGCCGGAGTGGGAGAGAACGCCGCCGCCAACATTGCCGCCGCCCGGGATGAGGAACCCTTCTTCTCGGTGGAGGATCTGCAGACTCGTGCACGGCTCACCAAAGCCGTCGTGGACATTCTTCGTCAGAATCATGCACTGGATGGCTTGAATGAGACCGACCAGATGACCATCAGTTTTTAAGGAGAGCATATGCATATACCCCAAACCAATACAGCCGGGATTGAAGTGCTGCCCTTTGATGAAGCCCTCCGGGCTGCCGGAACACCAAACTCCGCTTATGATGTGAGTGAATGGCTGTATGTGCCGCCGCATTACGATGAGTACCGGTACATACTGGGCACAAGAGGTACCCACCCTCTTATCTGCGTGGGAATCAATCCATCCACCGCAGAACCGGATCACCTTGACCCCACATTGAAGTCAGCTCAGCGCATCGCTGCCGCCAACGGGTACGACAGCTTTCTCATGTTCAATGTCTACGCCCAACGGGCTACCAGGCCGGATGACATGGAGTCTGTTATCAATCCGTGGATGCACGGAGAAAATATGAAGGCCTTCCGCTGTCTTCTCGGCCTTGGCGGCCGGACTCCCGCCGTTTGGGCGGCATGGGGGAGCCTCATCGAAAAGCGTGACTACCTTATGACCTGCGTCCGGGACATGCTTGCCATCGGTCGGGAGATGGGAGCGGTGTGGTATCACGCCGGTCCCCTGTCGGTCAAGGGGCATCCCCATCATCCGCTCTACTTGCGCGGTGACACTTCCCTGGAGCCATTCGACACAGCGGCCTACCTCCGTAAACAGATGGCGGAGGCTGCCTTATAACCCGCTTATCATGATTAGACTGTACTCACAGTGCCATATTATGAGAAAGGAAATGAATACCATGAAGCGAAATGACATGAAGCGAACAGCCATGCCGGTGTATCTTCGGCCTGTTCTCGCAGTGACCCTTGTTCTCCTTGCTGTCGCCCTCCTCAGTGCTTGCCGGGACAAGACGAACAAGGAAACGGAAACCGAAACCTATCCATCCGTCATTGAGACGGTGCCTGATGGGACGGAGCCCGAGACAGAGCCTGAAACCGAGACACAACCTGATGTATCGGCTGTTGTGTTTCCCGCTGTCGGGACACCCGATTATGCCGATTACATTACCTCCACCAGAATCAGCCAGGTGCTTGGCTCTCAGGAGGCAGTGGTGATGGCCGTGGGAGCCAAACAAATGTATAAAGAGGACACCCTGATACAGGCCTCCGGTCACGAGCTGGATATGTCGGACGGAGAGATGAGAGTGGACATGACGGCCCTGTCCTCCGCCTTGGAAAAGCAGACTGACCTGACCGGCTCGGCACGCATCATGGAGGCCGCTTCTGCCCTGGGCGTCAATGCGTTGGTTTATGATGGCAAGTTGGCTATGTTCTATACCGACCGGGGCTTGGATGTGTATGACGATATGTATACGCTGGAGGCAATGTATCTATACATGACCGGCGCATCGCAGCAGGACATTGTCAATGCCTTCATTGATCTTCCTGATGTGATTACCAACGGCGAGAACAATGCCGTGTTCTATACCGCTCCTGATCTGAATCTGGGCGTTCAGTCTAGTGTGTATTATGCACAGCTGGGTCAGGTGGAGGGTGTGGGTGTCGGGCCCCGCCTGGTGGTAGGCGAGGGACACTATACGGGAACCAAACCCAATCATACTGTGGTTCGTGTGCTCAACGAGCAACAGACTGTGACAGCTCAGTTCCTGGCATTCGATGCCTCCGTGACCGGCGGTGTCCAGGTGGCGGCTGTTGCTGTGGGGGAGGAAACGCTCATTGCCACGACTCCCTTTGAAAAGTACAATGGCACCGACGGGGATGTGCGGGTGTTCGACATATTCGGTTCCCTGCGTATGGATATCACGCTACGTGACGTGATGGACGGGCCGTATACCATCGTGTCTGGAGCCTTTGTCCCCGGTAAGTCGGATGAGGTGTTGTTGGTGACAGCCCAGAAGCTGGATGATCAGGGCAGACTGCCATATGCCTTGCTTGACCTGTTAGACGGATCTGTCGTGACCCGTTCCACTCTGGATTGTGCCTTTGGCCTGTCCGATACGCAGGACGCCACAGGCGCCGTGCAACTGTCTGTCCGCAACACCAATGACGGCACTGCCGACAGCCTCATCCTGTATTTCCCAGACATCCGGGCCGTCTATGAGGGCAGCCCCTATACCGCCACCTTTGAGAATGCGGGGATCACACCGCCTGAAAACACGCTGACGGTGTCTGCTTCCGCCAATCTCGGTGAGAGGTACATTGTGTGCGTAGCTGAAGATGAGAATGAGGAGAACCGTTCCTTCGTGGTGGTCTACGACCAGAGCGGCGCTGACGGCGGCCTGCTGGATGTGGGCTTCCGTGAGAATGTCTTCTATACCGCCCGTTACTGGAATGACAACGACAATACCTATGTCAGCACCGGTGAATTCATGCATATCCGATGTGATCTGACCAACGGTGTGATCAGCCAGCTTAATCAGGCCGGAACGCTGGATGCTGTCAACCAGATATTTGACAATGCCACTTATGCCGATTATGCCTTCAACGGCATACAGAGCTATATTGACAGCTATCAACAGAAGCATCTGTTCCTGGAACCCTGTTTCACGCACCGATGGAATAAAATTGCTGCTACAAACAATCTGGTAAACTGTGTATACCCCGGTACTGACGAACGGGTGTATGCGTCAGTGGGGGAGAGCGGTAAATATAACGACTATCTGGAGCTGGGATCCACCTTCAACATTGGCACCTATGCGGACGGTCTTCTTGACCTGGCTAAACTGCGTCTGTACCCATTGCGTTCTTTCCTGCGGACAATGGTGGTCGAATTCAGAGGAGAGAATGGAAATCCCGAACATCTTGTGGGTGTCTCTCCGGTGCATGAGCATGAGATTGATGTAGCCGGCACAGTGGGTGACTATAATGTCAGCATGCTCCGCGGCTTCCAGATATATCTCATGGAGCTGTATGGTTCTATTGAAAACATCAATGCCGCCTTCAGTACGTCCTTCTCGGATGAATATGAGATTGACCCGCCCCGTGAGCAGGGCAGAGGTGACTGGGATGCGCTCAAGGGCGATTATTTCCAACAGTGGACACTGTACAATCGGTATATTGTCAGCAAACGGATCATGGAGGCCTATCGCGAGGCCCTGTTGGCCGGATATCCCCCGGAATCCATATCGGCTCACCAGATCCCCGAGGGGGAGGCTGTTGCCGGATTTTTGGGTGAAGCTGACACCAGAATTTCTCCCATTGATGTTGTGACCACCTGCGGCACTGCCTACGGCGGCACACGGTACGGTACCTTTATGGGAAACGCAAACTTCATCAGCATCGCCAACAGAGCAGGGCAGTGGAATATGAGCATTGGCGAATACAGTGCATTGCAAGATACAGCAGAGGCGGCTTTCAGTCAGCTGAGATATTTGTGGAGCAATGGTGTCCGTATGATTCATCAGATTACGTTTACGGATGCTCAAGCTGAAGCAGAGAAGGGAGCTGTTGAGATGCTGGCCGAGCAGAACCTGCCTCGCCCGGGTTATACCGGCGGAACCACAGGTTCTGTAGGAGTCAGTCAGAACGGAAAACAGTACAACATCATTCAGATGGGCGAAGGCGCTGGCAGCCAAAATGAGGGCCTTCTGAAATCCGTGACATCTGACGGTAAGTGGGAGGGAACCGTGTATGTGGTGCCTTTCCATGCCCATGTCAATGTGACGGTACTGGATGCATTGCATGCACCCATGGAAGGGACCGGAAATACCTACTCCACGGGCGTGTTGGACAGTTACCTCAAAAATTCGGATGTGATCGAGCTGACCCTCAAGGCCTCTTATACCGGTGAGGGCAAGGCGTACGTCCGTTTCGCCGTGTATAATCAAGGCTGTGAAATGCCCGCCTCAATCGTGGAGTATGAAATCGCAAGCCATGTGACACCCTACCGGTATGTGCTGTACAACCAGCTTTACATGGAGGGGGCTGAGATCCGCATTTCCTTCCGCACAGAGGGAGGAAGCGATGCAGATCTTCACGTGTCCGACGTGTCAGGAACACTCCAGCAGGATGCAGTTGGCGTCAAGTATTTCGACGCAAACAAGGCAACCCGAAACAGCGTGAATCATAAAGGCGGCGTGACCTTTGATCTGATTGACAGGGATATGAAAGCCTGATTGTGTCCGGTAGACATGAAAAAAGATAGAGACAGGGGCGTGAACATGTGTGAAACTGACTGTTGCGACTTATAATATTCTGCACGGGAAGGCCGTGGATTACGACTGGCCCCGTCTTGCCGCCCGTATCCTCTCCTGCGGGGCCGACCTGGTCGGCCTTCAGGAGGTGGATATGAGGACCCATAGAAACGGCGGATGCGACACCTTGCAGGGTATGTCGGAGACTACCGGCCTTGCGTACACACGCTTTGTTCCCACTATGGCATATGATGGAGGAGAGTACGGTACGGCCATCCTGTCCCGCTGGCCTATCGAATCATTCCGGATCTTTCCATTACAGGCATTCGGATATGAACCCCGTGCCTGTGGGTGTGCTGGGATCAGATGGGATGGCGGCAGACTTTCCTTCTTCAATACCCATCTGACCTATGAAGCCAGGGATCCCCGGAGTACGCAATTTGATCAACTAGCCCACCTTTTGATGGGCAGCGGTTCCTTCCTGTTGACCGGAGACTTCAACACGCAGGATTTTTCAGAATTTGCTCCCCTGACAGGCAGCTGTCACGGCGGTCTGGTTAATGGCGGTGACAGGGGCAAGGTCTATCGGACCTTCCGGTCTCCTCCCATGGCCATCGATAACATAATATATGACAGGAACACGTTGACCCTTGTGTCATCCGGCATGGAGGATGGTGCAGAATCGGATCATAACCTGCTTTGGGCAGAGTTTTCCACCACAGACTGAAAGGAATTGTATCATGATGCATGATCAAAACAGCACATATCCCACCCCTGTTCCCCTGACATCCACTCAGCGGGCATCCCTACGCCGTCTGGCCGCCGATATGCCGGCTGTCATGCAAATCGGTAAGGGAGGATTGACAGAAAACCTGTATAAAACCGTTTCGGACGCCTTGGAGGCCAGGGAGCTCATCAAGCTGTCGGTGCTGGAAACCGCAGATTGTACACCCAACCAAGCAGCAGAAATGCTGGCAGAGGCTTTATCTGCCACAGTGGTGTGTGTGATCGGACGGAAGCTGATCCTGTTCCGCCGCTCGCTGAATCAGAAAAACCGGCACATCGAGCTGCCGCGGTGACAGCATGCGAACAGGCGTATATGGGGGCACCTTTTCCCCGGTTCACAACGGCCATGTGGCAGCCGCAAAGGCCTTCATGGAACAGCTGTGGCTGGATGTCCTGTATGTGATCCCTACAGGCATCACACCGCATAAGGTCATGCATGGCGACGCTACCGCCACTGACAGATTGAACATGCTCCGTCTGGCTTTTGCGGGTGTGGAGGGCGTTGTGATCAGCGATATGGAGATTCGCCGGGAAGGCAAGAGCTACACAGTGGACACGCTGAGAGCGCTGAGCCGTCCCGGTGACCGCTTGTTCCTGTTATGCGGTACCGACATGATGCTGACATTGGATCAGTGGCGGGAACCGGAGGAGATCTTTCGCTTATGTTATCCTGTCTATATACGCCGTGAGGATGACAGGACGCAGGACAGTGAGATTATCAGAAAAATTGCCCTGTATCGAGAGCGATACGGCAAGGTTGTCCGGCGTATTGTAGCCCCGGTCATAGACATGTCCTCCTCGCAGATCCGGGCTGCGGTAGCAACCGGTGCGTGTGTGGAAAACCTTGTCCCGCCGGATGTGGCTGCTTATATCCGCAAGAAGCATTTATATGAGGAGAGTGATCCATCATGAACGATCATGACACGCAAGAACCGGTTTCATGGGGGGAGGCGGAGTTGGCCTCTTTGCGCCAATCTGTGGGGCAAAGCATGTCCGCAAAGCGGTTGACGCACACCCTGGCTGTTGAACGCATGGTAGCCAGACTGGCGGAATTGTATTGTCCGGAGTATGAAAATCTGCTCCGAGCCGCTGCCCTTTTACACGATGTGACAAAGGAGGTTGATCTGGCCGGTCAGCTGTCGCTTTGTCAACGTCTGGGTATTCCCCGGGAGCGGGGAGACGAGCTGGCCCCCAAGTGCTTCCATGCAAAAACTGCTGCCGCCTTGATACCGGAGCGTTACCCGGCCTTTGCGCATCCGTTGGTGGTGTCGGCTGTACGCTGGCATACCACCGGACATGTGGGGATGACCCTGACCGAAAGGCTGCTGTACCTGGCAGATTATATTGATGATTCTCGCACCTTTACGGACTGCGTGAACCTACGCAACCTGTTCTGGGGGCCGGCTCCGGAGGCTATGACTCCGGAGCAGAGGCTGGTGCATCTTCGCACAGTTCTCATCACATCCTATGATATGACCATGGCCACATTGATCGCAGAGGGTGTGCCTATAAGCCCTGACACTGCCTTGGCACGGAATGAACTGTTGTACGAACAGGCAGCCAGCAGACAGTCGTAGCGGTACTCGATGTTATGTATAGAAAGGAATGGTCTACAATATGTTGGACGAAATGAATGGAAACAGTGACAGGCCTCTTGAGGAGAAACCACAACCTTTGACCGAGGCGAATGCCGAGACGCTGGCCAATGCGATCGCCGGTTTTCTTGATGCCAAGAAGGCAAAGGAGATCCGGATTATCTCCATGACAGGCAAAACCGATATATGCGACTATATGGTGCTGGCAACCGGCTCATCCTCTACGCACGTGCAGTCATTGGGTAGGGAGGTAGAGTACCAAATGAGCCGTCGCATGGTGGAACCGCTCCATGTGGAGGGCCGTGATAACCGCAACTGGATTGCTTTGGATTACGCACATGTTATGGTTCATATCTTTACCAGAGAGACTCGGGAGTTCTACAACCTGGATAAGCTGTATGGGGATTAATGCAAGCATCACGATTCCGCGAGGGTGCGAGCCGTCTCACATGGACAGCGTCCGATCGCCCATTTTGAGGGGCCGTTGCGTAAGGCAACGCCCCTTCTCTTTTTTTGCCTACTGTCCGTTAAGGCTGCCGTTTTCCAGGTGTTTGCATTCAATCAGGCAACACCGCACATACGCGTACCATTTACAGTTACCGCCTGGAAACGCATTGGCTTGCGTAACGGGCGGCGTGTCTGCAATGTCAGCCCCCTGCGTTTGTAAAAAATCGGGTCGTAACATTTTGTTGAAAATTTAGAAACTTTTCTGTTGAAAACTCTTTACAATTTAGAAAAGATGTGATATAATACAAACGCATTCTGGGAGGATGCTGTCACACTTTTTTCCCAAAATTCATCATTTGTTCACGCAGAAACCGCAATGAAGTTATAAAATAAAATGAAAGATGAAATGTGAGATAAGCGAACGAATACGAAATCCGTTGACACTATCATGCGGTTTCCCAAGTAGGGATCAGGAACTCTGCACGGTATGGAACAGGGGACGATATGGGATACAGGGTGATGATTGTTTGCTTGGCAGGCTTTCCGAACGGGGCGATGCTGCCTTAAGGCAACGCTACGCAATCCGTACGGTACGGAATGCCGTCCATTACGCAAGCAGATATGCCGTCAGGACGGCAGCTTGTATGAAAAGGGCACGGTTATTCATATGTGGACAGCACCCAGGGAATCAGGAGGACGAGTCATATGGTTGACACGAAAATTCTTGTTGTGGATGATGATCCCAATATCAGCGACCTTTTGAAAATGTATTTTGAAAATGAAGGGTATGAAGTCAGAACGGCAGCCGATGGAACAGAGGGGATCAATACCTTCAAGCTGTATGAGCCGGATCTTACCCTTCTTGATATCATGCTTCCTAAAAAGGACGGATGGCAGGTGTGCCGGGAAATCCGCGAGATGTCAGCTAAGCCTATTATCATAGTTACGGCTAAGAGCGAGGTATTTGATAAGGTGCTGGGATTGGAGCTGGGTGCTGATGACTTTGTTGTCAAGCCGTTCGACATCAAGGAGCTGTCGGCCCGCGTAAAGGCTGTGCTCCGCAGGTATCAGGTGCATGACAACCAAGGCAGCGATGAAGTGGTTCGCTTTGACAACATCGAGATCAACAAGCAAAAGTACGAGCTCAAGCTCAAGGGAAAGCCTGTGGACATTCCGCCTAAGGAACTTCAGCTTCTCTATTTCCTGGCTTCAAATTATAACCGTGTATTCACCAGGGATGCCCTTTTGGACAAGGTGTGGGGGTTTGATTACCTGGGAGATTCCAGAACCGTTGATGTCCATGTCAAGAGATTGAGGGAAAAACTGGATGGCGTATCGGATAAGTGGGTACTTAAGACAGTATGGGGCGTAGGTTATAAATTTGAGTTATTAGACTGAATGTCGCACAGCGGAGTTGTTTGCTGATGGATGTGTACACATACACCGTAGATTCCGTCGGTCAGTCCCTGAGCCGATATGAGTGAATGGGATAGGAACCGGGTATAATGGGGACAAGAAACCCTGCCGGAAACCACTGACCAATCGTCTGGATGAATGCTGCATTGGATCATGCCCGCAGACATCCGCTGAATGCCCGATCAATACCTGAGGATCGTTGAGGTGATTGTATGAACGAAAACGAATTTGACAAGCAGGATTCCGCTGCCGGGCAGGATCCGCAGGAGCCGGTTTCCGACCCGGCATCTGAAGATACGCCCAAGGAAGCACCTCAAACCGCTTCCGCAAATGCTCCTGAGGCGGTCCCTTCGGATCATCACCAAGCGGCATTTTCGGATGCATCGGAAGTCCAGCCTGAAAACCCACCTGCGTGTACAGATTCGCAAGGAAACGCACTGCAGGCCATGACAGAGGATGCTACACCCAGGCAGAAGAACACTGTCTACCGTTGGACATATGCTGAGCAGAAGGCTCATGATGAAGCGGCTGTACGAGCTGCAGACACAGATGCAGGGCAGGGAAAAAAGAAAAAGCACACCGGACTGTGGGTGTATGCCCTGGTCATGACAGGGGTGTTTGCTGTCAGCTTCGGAATTCTTTTAGGAGTGCTGTTTATGACAGCAGGAGACAACGCATGGACGGACAATATCCTGACAAGCGATGGGTATGCCGATCACGATCCGGTGACAAGGGAAGACATGAGCCCGGTGGAGGCCAGCAAGCAATCGGTGGTGGTGATCGAGGTGATTACAGAGGACGGAAGCGGAACCGGAACAGGCGTTGTCATGACAAGTGACGGATATATCGCCACCAATCACCATGTCATAGAGGGCGCCACCAAGATCCGTGTCAGCTTCTTGAACGGTGAGTCCGCATATGCCACTGTGATAGGCTCCTCTGCGATGGACGATCTGGCTGTCATCAAGGTGGATCAGAATGGCCTTATACCTGCCACCTTTGCTGATTCCAATGATTGTTATGTGGGACAGACGGTATTCGCCATTGGCACCCCAGCCGGTTCGGATTTTTCCTGGACGACCACCAGAGGTATCATCTCATATGTGAATCGGGAGGTGCGGCAGTACGACGAGACCGGCACGATGACAAAAAAGCTTCGTCTGATCCAGACAGATGCAAAGGTCAATCCGGGTAATTCCGGCGGCCCCCTTGTCAACGCAGACGGTCAGGTAGTGGGGATTGTGTCCATGAAGCTGGCAGGCGGGTATGAGGGTATCGGCTTTGCTATCCCGTCCGACGGCGCATTGGAAATTCTCGAGGCCATCATGAAGGATGGCAATGCCGACAGCGTCAATTCCACTCTTTCCTTCAAACGCCCTTTGCTGGGCATTGTCGGTGTGTATGTGGAGGCGGAGCATGACTATATCATGGATGATAAAGCCGGGCGTATATATGACGTAACCAATCAGGATGCCTCGGCGGTGCGTGAGCAGGTGTTAGCGGAAGGAGGTATACCCAGTGAAGTGTTGACTCCCAAAGCGACCGGTATCCTGGTGACTTCTGTCACAGACGGAATGGGAGCCTCCGGGGTTCTCAGGAAAAATGACATCATCACAGCCGTGGAAGGCCAGGAGGTCGGCAGCATGAACAGCCTGGTCAATGTAATCAACGATCACTATGCGGGCGATACCGTAACAGTGGATGTCTATCGGGATGGAAAAACCCTGATCCTGTCCATCACCCTATCCGCCATGCCTGACTGATCTGAGAAATAAATTTGAACGCCTGTTTGAACCTCCGGATAAGAGTGAAATGGATGTGTGGATACGAAGTTGAACCCAACCTGGCCGGTGCATGCCGGCCGCGTGGGTTGTCCGTGATGCGTGCTTACTTTGTCTTTATCTGTATTGTTTTTACCGCGTATAATCCGCCGATAAAGTGTTTCTTTACTAAGGGCTCGCATACATCCATATCATCGGGGATTGTGATATAGCGTTCGTATCCGTGTCCTTCCCCGTGAACAGGTTCGTCAGGGTTGTTAAAGCCGAAATGTCTTGCGGCAGGGTAAACCTCCTGGAGATTTGTGTCCTTTATGAATTTTTGTAAGAGAGCGTCGCTGACTATTTCAGGCCCTGGCTCTGTGCCTTTGGCATAGACTGATGCAACCGTAGCCGGAGGCAGATATATAATCCGCACATCCCGATCTGTGAGTTTGCTGAGCTTTTGACTGGCCTGTTCCAAATCGGCTGCTGTTCTTTCTCCTTTAAGCGGAATTTTCTGCACAGTCAATGCATCCACGGCTTCCGACAGAGCGGTATCATCCAAAATGTTGAACTTAATATCCTGATGAGTACTTTCTTTTAAACGCTGAATAAATATGTTGATTATATCGCGGATCGTGGACAACGCGGTGATTTCATCGTCTACCTCGGCCAGATTTCTCTGGAAGGTGTCTATGATGTCTGCCGTGTTTTCTGCGTTCAATATAATGGAAATTTGCTTGAGTGGTATACGGAGTTTACGAAGTACCAGGATTTGCTGTAGGCGGGTAATCGTCGCGTCATCATAGGTGCGGTAGGCGTAATCGCTTTTTTTCACACTTTGAATCAAACCGATCTGTTCATAGTAACGAAGCGTGCGGGTGGATATGTTCATTGTCTTTGAAATTTCGCTGATTGTGGTTAGTTCCAACATCATGTCACCTCTGAATTTTAGTCCCGTTGAAGCGGGCACGCTTAGTATAAACTGCGACATCGCGTCAAAGTCAAGGGGGTTTTCAAAAAATAAAGCCAAGTGTGCCATTTTTTGCCGTTCAAATGGGGACAGGAGAACACCTGGGGCGCTTGGAGCCTCTGAAAAGGAGCTCCGAGCCATGTCATGACTGTTGCTGTATGTAATTTCACGCTTATTGCCTTACATATATGATTCAAAAAAAAGACGTTGAGAAACCTTACCTCTCAACGTCTTTCCGTTGTACCACCATTCGCAGCTCTTTCAGGTCAATATATATCAATCACTTTTACCAAGGCCTTTTTATCTCCTGCGTGACAGTTATAGTTTCTGATCTGGCTTTTGATCCATTCTGTTTCCTGCGGTGCATATGCAGTCATACGACACCTCCTGTCTTGACAGTCTCCACACCTTCTTCGCATGGACATCCTGATTACCGTTGCTCAACCCGAAAAAGCAGCCACCTGAAGCTGTCAAAGAGATTCTATGAGGATATTCAAAGCCGATATTCGGAGGATCATCCTACACCGAGAATATCGGAGAGAGCGGGGCAGTCCATGAAAGCAGTTGCGGAAACAAAGCAGACGGAGTCTGGTAGGCGAATGCAGGTAAGAGCATCACAGCAAGCGAAGGCCGATTCCCCAATGAAGCTGACGCTGTCAGGCAGGTACATCGTGGAAAGTGATGTGCAAGTGGAGAAGGTACCGGCTCCAATACGGGTCAGTGTGCTCGGTAAACGGACACACTGCAGTTTGCGACAGCCGGTGAACATGCCATCCGGCAGAACAGACAGGGAGTCAGGCAAAATAACATGGCACAATCGGGTGCAATAGGCAAAGGCATTGTCTCCGCAAACCGACAGGTGAGTCAAATGTCCTACACGTAGCCATGACAGGCATTCGCAACCCATGAATGCTCGGCTTCCTATTTCTTCAAGGCGGCTATCCTGGCCAATCCGTACTTCAAGCAGCGAGGTGCAGAAAGCGAAGGCTCGCGCACCGATCCGGCTCACACTGTCCGGAATAGAGACTGTACGCAGTGAGGTACAGCCGGTGAAGGCCCGGTCTGCGATGGCGACAACGGTACGGCCATCAGGGGCTTGTCCGGGAATGGACAGGCGGACAGGATGGGGAACACACAAACCGGTGACGGCACAGGTGGTATCGTCCAACGCATCAAAGGTAAAGGGTTCGGTATGACAGGCAAGGTCGATCATATTGGTAGCCTCCTTATCACACACTGGATTTTGGCAGTACAGCAGATCCGGTGAAGATTTTTATCGGATGAGACAAGTATAACACAAAACATGACGGAATGTGCGAATAAATTGTAAACAAAATGATAACAATGATGAAAAAATATTCTAAAAAGGATTTAAGAAACTTTTAATACGCAGATAAATCGACAAAAATAGATAAAGACGTTCCAAATAAGGAAAATTTACGACAAAAAGGTGTATTTTCAGACACGGCATCAGAAATTTTTCTGATGTATGCTCCCTTTCCCACCGCAGAGCAGGATGAGAAACTCCGCAAAGGTATTTCAGCTGTTCGGGGTATCTGCCTGTATGGCACCTCGGGTGCCTTCCCATTCCTCCCGGCTGAACTACCCTATACGCTGTAAAATGCGGTAGAAATTTGCATATGCCTCTTGCAAAGTATCCATACATTTGCTATAATAAGGTAGGCTCGGTCGGCTTCTGAATAAGTATATGCCGCACCGCAACCCAATATGCCATCCTATGAAAATATGCATTCCGCATAGAGAGGAGTACACGCATGGATACAAAACAAATCAAGCAAACATTCGGCAATCCGCCTGCCGCTTACCGGGGTAAGCCCTTCTGGTCTTGGAACGGAGAGCTGCGGGGGGAGGAACTGGTGCGTCAGGCACACATTATGAAGGAGATGGGCCTTGGCGGCTACTTCATGCATTCTCGGGCGGGGTTGATCACGGAGTACCTAGGCGATGAGTGGTTTGACCTCATCAATCAGGTGGCCGATGCCGCAAAGCAAGACGGCATGGAAGCCTGGCTGTACGATGAAGACCGTTGGCCGTCCGGAAGTGCAGGCGGTAAGGTGACGGTCGATCCCCAATACCGCATGAAGTCTCTGGTGCTGTACGAAACCGACCCCGACAGATATGTGCTCTCTGATGACACCTACGCACTGTACGTGGGTAAGGTGGAGGGCATCAACCTGTGGGCCTACACCGAGCTTTCGGACTTCACCCCCGAGGCTGTCCGTCAGGCCATCGCCCAGGAGGCACCGGCACACGAAAAGGATCCGGGCGCATGGAAGGTGCTTCGTTTCGCCATCGTGCCGGATCAGCCGGATTCCAACTACAACGGTACAACCTATATCGATACCATGAGCCGCAAGGCAACCGACCGATTCATTGAGCTGACCCACGAGGAGTATGTCCGTCGGTGCGGAGACCGAATCGGCAGCTCCATCAAGGGTATTTTCACCGATGAGCCTCACCGGGGTCACTGCATGGATAACCTGCAGGAGCATGATGGAATCAGATCCTGTTCCATGTGCTGGACAGATGACCTGTTCCGGGAGTATGAAAAGCGGTATGGTTACGATGCAAGGCCCATCATCCCGGAGCTGTTTTACCGTTTTGAAGGAAAGCAGGTGGCACCGGTCAAGCTCCATTACATAGACCTTGCCGACAACCTCTTCCTGGAGCGGTTTGCCGATCCCATCAACGAGTGGTGCCGGAAGCACAACATGATCTTTACCGGGCATGTGCTGCACGAGGATTCTCTCATGAACCAGACTGTGCCGGAAGGCTCCCTCATGCGCTTCTACGAGCATATGGGCTACCCCGGCATCGACTGCCTGACTGAGTGGAACAACTGCTACTGGATTGTCAAGCAGCTGTCTTCTACTGCCCGTCAGATCGGCAAGAAGTGGCTGCTCTCCGAACTGTATGGCTGCACCGGTTGGCAGTTCAATTTCAAATCACACAAAACGGTGGGTGACTGGCAGGCCTTGTTCGGCATCAATCTGCGGTGCCAGCATCTGTCCTGGTACACCATGGAGGGTGAGTCCAAGCGGGACTACCCGGCTTCCATCCTGCACCAGTCTCCCTGGTACCATGACTATGCCAAGGTGGAGGATTACTTTGCCCGCTTTGGCTTGGTCATGTCCGAAGGAAAGCCTGACTGCGATGTATTGGTACTCAATCCCATAGAGTCCCTGTGGTGTCAGGCCTACCTGGGCTGGGCGTCCTGGATCTCCAATGTATCCCCGGATGTGGCCCCCTATGAACAACGGTACGCTCGTCTTTTCCACATGCTCACCGACAATCAGATCGACTTTGATTATGGCGAGGAGGACATGATGGCCCGTCTCGGCTCGGTGGATACCGACAAGGACGGTCGTCCGGTTCTGCGGGTCGGTCAGGCGGTCTACCGTGTGGTGGTTGTCTCGGATATGCTGACTGTCCGGCCTACCACACTGGCTCTGCTCCGTACCTTTATGGATCAGGGTGGCAAGGTGATCTTCGCAGGTGATGTGCCTACTTATGTGGACGCTGTCCCGTCTCAGAAACCCCAGGAGCTGGCCTCTGCCGGCATATGCGTGCCCTTTGATGAGGAGGCGTTGGTGGCGGCTTTGCGTCGGGAAGCAAACTGTTTTGTCAGTGTGACCGGAACGGACGGAACAGCTGAGAAGTCCGTGTTTGCTCAGGTGCGTAAGGACTTTGGCGGCGACGGTTTCGCTGTGGTGGTGCTCAACACCGACCGCCAGAATGGGCGTAAGAATCTGACCCTGTCCCTCAAAGTGCCTGACGGGTATGTTGTGCAGGAGTGGGATCTGGAAACCGGTGCCCGCTATAACGCATCGGCGCTGTCCGGACGTAGGGACGGATATACCGATATTGCCCTTGATCTGGAGGCCGCAGGCACCCGTTGCTTCGTCCTGACCGATGATACCGAGGCGCTGCCGCCGGTGGTGTCCTGGCAGACTGAAAAAAGTGTGACCGTGACCGGCTCATTTGACTATACAATGGACGAGCAGAATGTCTGCGTGCTGGACTGGTGCCGCTGGCGCTGGGCCGGAGAGGACTGGCACGATGTGACCGAGGTATTGCGTGCTGACCAACAGGTGCGGGACAGCCTGGGGCTGGAGCACCGGGGCGGCGGCATGCTCCAACCCTGGTACGCCAAGCTTCACGATACCAAGAAGTACGGAGAGCTGTCCCTGGAGTATGAGTTCTTCATCGACAGACTCCCGGCGGGTGATGTGTACCTGGCCGGGGAACGCCCTGAGTTGAATACCTACAAGATCAACGGGGTGTCACTGGCCAATGAAGACATCAACGATTTCTGGGTAGACGACTGCTTCAAGAAGATGAAGGTGCCGGCCGGAACCCTGAAGCAGGGTCGGAACCTGGTGACAGTAGATGTGACCTTCATGCGTACCACCAACATCGAGGCGCTCTATCTCATCGGCGATTTCGGCGTGGCGCTGGACGGCAGAACCCGGACTCTGACTGACCTGCCGGATCAGGTGGGATGCGAGAATTTTGAGGCATACTGTTTGCCCTTCTATACTGGATGCATGACCTATCACCTGACCCCTGAGCAGTATAGGGGGCTGTTGAATGAGGATTATGAGACGGCTGACCGCATCGTACTCTCCCCTCTGTCCTTTACCGGTGGCTGTGTCAAGGTTACGGCTCTTGGCAGAACACAAGTGCTGGGCTGGGATCCCTATGAGGCAGATGTGACTGCGGCTGTGCGTGCCGGCGCACCCATTGACGTGACCGTCGTGGGTACCCGACGTAATGTCTTTGGCCCCCTTCATCAGGTACCCCGTCTGGACGGTGCTTATGGCCCCGGCAACTTTGTTACAGGCGGACAGGGCTGGACGGATGATTACAGCCTGCTTGACAGTGGCCTGACAGGCATTGTGCTCAAAGCACAAAGAGCTGAAAATAAAGGAAACGCCGCATCATTATGACGGTGCAAACACGCTGTCGGGATTGTACGATATTGCCTGAAAAAAGTGTAGGGACTGCTGCCCCAGGGCGGGAGTCCCATACCACAAGAAATGAAGGGATCAGCTATGAACACGAAAAAATTTCAAAATAAAAACACCCTGGTGGTGGCCCACCGGGGACTCTCGGGGCTGGAGCGAGAGAATACGGCATCGGCTTTTGTGGCCGCCGGGAACCGGCCCTACTTCGGTATCGAGACCGACATCTACCGCACCAACGATGGCCGTTTTGTTGTCAATCACGATGGCAATCTTCAGCGGATTGCCGGGGAGAATGTAGCGGTGGAAGGGTTGTCTTGGGATACCCTCCGCCAAGTTGTACTCTATGATACGGACGGCACTAAGGGACGGTATGATCTGCGTCTGTCCAACCTGGAGAATTATCTTTCTATCTGTAAGAAGTACGGAAAAACCTGCATTCTGGAGTTGAAAAGCGTCTTCACCGAATCAGAGACAGCTGCCTTTATTGACATCATCCGGAACATGGACTGGCTGGAGCATACTGTCTTTATCTCCTTCCATTACGAGAATCTGGAGCGTGTGCGGGCGATCCTTCCGGAGCAGCCCTGCCAGTTCCTGACCGGGGACAATTCCGACGCCATGATCGAAAAGCTCAAGGCAGACCGTATGGACATTGACATCATCCATACATCGCTGAGTGAGGAACGGGTACAGGCCATGCATGCTGCAGGGCTGCGTATCAACTGTTGGACGGTGGATGATCCAGTCCGCTGTGAGGAGCTGGCCAACTGGGGGGTGGACTACATCACCACCAACATCTGCGAGGGCATCAACGGATATACCGAAGAGTGATGCACTGCGTAACAATACAGTGTGGGAGGGGGCTCCTTGAGGAAGCCTCCTCCCATGGCCTTTTTTTAGCGGGTAGGTTCGACATGATGGTATCGGGGAGGCGGTCTGCAGTCAGCTTGCGTGACGGTTTCCCGCTTACAAGCCCCGTTCTTTGAGGTCGGCTACCAGAGACACATAAAATTCACGGACATCAAAGCCGGGAATGTTCTCCCGATTGAGATCGATCATATCACCGTGTGAAATGCCCCGACGGCCACGGGCTCTCAGCAGGGTACAGGACTCACCAAACGCAAAGGAGCTTTCAGCCACAAGGCCATCGTTGGGGCCGTCAAAAAAGCGCACCAATGGGTAGGAGAAGTTGAGGGGAAAACGCCCGCCTGTCGGACGATCCAGCTTGGAGCCGAAGCTCTGGCAGAAAATATCGGATTCGTCCGGAAAGGCCAAAGATGACGCCATTTCGGCACACCGGGCAGCAGTCAGATCACTCACCGCGGCCAGGAAATCCGGCGATTTGTCTCCCAAACGGGCCAAGGCGTCGTTATATGTATGGGCGATCGATATCTGTACATGCTCCGGAATGCGGGACAGCAGGTAATCCGCAAATCCACATCCCCGGTGCGGGGTGTTGATGGTGGTCACCGATGCGACCAGATCACTTACATCGTACATAGCAATGGCCGCTCGGGAGTCCAGTCCCCCCTTGGAATGGGCAATGATGTTGATCTTACCGCACCCTGTGTCGTGGACCAGTTGACGAATGCGGTCAGCCAGCTCCTTGCCGCAATCGGCTACCGATGCCGCTGATTGCTGATTGCCGTAATATACCGTAGCGCCGTTGGCTTGAAGGGCATCGGGAATGCGTCCCCAGTAGTTGAAGTAGCGGAAGTCCCGGAAGAACACGCCATGTACCATCAGGATAGGGTATTTCGTCCGGCAAATGGCCTGCGTAGCCCGTGCTCGGTCCCGGGCCACAAAGGCGGCTTCGGTGTTGACCTCCCGTATGACCACTGCCAGCATGCATCCCAGCACCGCAAGATGTACCACCGGAATCATGCCGCACAAGGCGCCGATGATACGCCAACGTATGCCCAACTGCGTGGAGGTCAGATACAGGCAGATGATGCCGTTCCAAAAGATCAGCGCCTCTACCGCAATGGCGATCAAGGCGCTCCACAGCCAATCACGCCACCGACCGTTCCATAACAGTGGGAGACGGCCCAGGTGGTAGAGGACGGCCGGGACAGCGGAGCCAAGAAACACCAGCAGCAAGGTCGCCCCGTGTGCCGTAATCCTCAATCGCCAGCGGGGCAGACCGGTGTAAAGGAGCAGGGACATGATATGGCAGAGGAGGTACAGGGGAACCAGCCAGAACAGGCAGTTGGTGCCGGGGCCCTGGCGGATGAGCGGAAGGTAACAGACAGCGCATGCGGCGCACACAAGGGACGCTGCCACGCTGTACAGCACCCGCCCGGGCCGGGAAAAAAGGCGCATTTCTATGCAGGGCACCACGCCCGGCGCTCCGCTGCCGGGCGTGGTGCCATCCGGTGGCGGGCTGCCCGGTGCTGTACTCGATTTGATCCGGAATGAGCGGGGCATGATACACCTCCTGAAACAATATGAATCTGTTTACACAGTAGGTGAATTCTTCATCCTGGCACTCAGTCGGGCCACCTCCTCCGCTGATACTCGGTTGAAATCCCCCTTGACCGAGTGCTTGATGGCTGAAGCGGCCGTGGCAAAGTCTATGGCTTCCTGCGACGGGTTATGGTTCATCATGGAATAGATAAGCCCCGCCCCGAAGCTGTCGCCGATCCCCACCCGCTCTGTCATCTGCAGACGGTAGGCAGGGGAAAAATAGGCCTCCCCGTGGTCATACAGCATCCCTGCCCAGATATCCTCCGAGTAGGTAACAGGCGTGTACAGAGTCAGCGCTACCTGGTTGAAGCCGAATCGGGCACAGGCCTCCTCGGCCATGGTACGGTACCGTTTCTTTCCACAAGAGCCGGGCGGATCTATCCCGAAAAGCCCGGACAGTTCACTCTCGTTGGCAATGCAGACATCTACCTCAGAACACAGCCGGGACATGACAGTCTGTGCCCGGGACAGGGGCCACAGCTTCTCCCGGTAATTGAGGTCGCAGGATACCCGCAGGCCGTGAGCGTGGGCGCACCGGCATGCATCCAGACATATGTCGGCAAGGTCAGACGACAGAGCGGGTGTAACGCCGGAGAAGTGGAACCAGTCGGCACCGGACAGCAACCTGCCCCAGTCAAAGTCAGCGGCTGACGCTTGAGAAAAGGCGGAATGCGCCCGGTCATAGATACAGACCCCCTCACGAACACCCAGACCATTTTCCTGGAAGTACAAACCCATACGCTCTCCGCCGAGGCAGATGCCGGAGGTGTCCACCCCCAGGCTGTGTAGAGTGCGGATGGCGCTTCTGCCAACTGCCTGATCGGGCAGACGGGTGACATGAAGGGCCTCCGCACCGAACTCGGCCAGAGATATAGCCACATTGGCTTCGGCTCCCCCAAAGCTGATTTCCATCCGGTCTCCCTGGAACAGACGCAGTGCCCCCTCCGGGGAGAGACGGAGCATGATTTCACCAAAGGTTACAATGCGCATGACGTTACCCTCGCTTTTGCTGATTCTGTACCGGCGGGCAGCACATACCGTCATACAACCTGTGCAGCTTCCGACAGTTGGCCCGGATATCCCCCTCCAGGAGAAAACTTCCTCCCACAGCAACCACCCGGTCGCAGGCCAGGTATTCCACCATATTCGACAGGTTCACACCGCCGGTGGGCAGGAATGTAACCTGGGGGAAAGGACCGCCCAGGGCTTTGATGGCGTTGATTCCTCCATATACATGGGCGGGAAAGAACTTAACAGTCGTGATACCCAGCTCCACAGCCTGCATGATTTCAGTGGGGGTGACGCATCCCGGCAGGTAGGGGATGCCCGCTTCAGAACAGACAGCGGCTACTTCGGCCGACAGGCCGGGAGACACAATGAAGGCCGCTCCGCAGTCAAGGGCTAACCGCGCCTGAGTGGCGTTGATAACAGTGCCGGCACCGATGCTCATATCCGGGAAGGCATTGACCGCCTGCCGGATGGCGTCCGGTGCGCAGGCAGTGCGAAAGGTGATCTCGATGCAGGGAACACCACCCTCTCTGAGGGCGTTAAGGACCGACTCGGTCTGAGACAGCTCCCGGATGACGGCGACAGGCACCACCCGGCAGGCGGGTAGAATGGTGCTTGGGGAGGGAAGGGAAAGAGACCTCATGGCGACCTCCTTCTCATACCCCGGAGTAGGCATTGAAACCGCCATCTACAGGAATGACAGTGCCGGTGACAAAGCCGCTGGCCCGGTCAGATACCAGAAACAGGAGCGTGCCCAAAAGATCGTCTACCTCACCAAAACGGCCCTGCGGCGTGGCTGCCAGGATCTTGCCGGCGCGGGGGGTCGGTGTGCTGTCCTCATGAAACAGGAGGGCACGGTTTTGATTGGTGACAAAGAAGCCGGGGGCGATGGCGTTGACCCGGATGCCGCAGGGGGCAAAGTGAACCGCCAGCCATTGCGTGAAGTTGGAAATTCCGGCCTTAGCCGCCGAGTAGGCGGGAATCTTGGTCAGAGGGCGGAAGGCATTCATGGAGGAAATGTTGATAATATTGCCTCCGCGATCCACCATGTCCCGGGCAAACACCTGGGTCACCAGGAAGGCTGAGGTGATGTTCAGATCAAAGACAAACCGCAGTCCATCCTCCTTGAGGTCAAAGAAGGATTTCAAAGAAGGATCATCGGCCGTGCCGGGTGTCATGGTCTCGTTGTCACAGGTGGCCCGGGGGTTGTTCCCACCGGCCCCGTTGATCAGAATGTCCACCGACCCGAAGGCTTGATGCACGGTATCGGCGGCCTTTTGGATATCGGCCTTGTCCAGACAGTTGGCGGGCACTGCCAGCGCATTGTCCCCGATGGAGGCCGCTACGCTCCGGGCGGCTTCTGCATTGATGTCCAGAAGGGCTACTTTGGCACCGGATGCACCAAGCGCACGGGCAAATTCGCTCATGAGCACCCCGCCGGCTCCGGTCACGACAGCCACCTTGCCGGTAAGGTCTATGGAAAAGGGAAGTTTCATGAATGATACCATCCTTTCAAATCATGTATTAAAAAGGTACAGCTGCCGGCCCGTCAGGAGCGGTTTTCTTTGTCCTTTTCTACCGCTTCAAACAGCCCGGACAGGTAGCAGGCGCCCAAGGCGCGGTCATACAGTCCGTAGCCGGGTTTGCCATCCTCACCCCATATGTTCCGACCGTGGTCAGGGCGGACATAACCGGAAAATCCATTGTCACACAAGGCTTTGACGATTCCATACATATCCAGACTGCCGGCATCGGTCATATGCCCGCATTCACAAAAATCACGCTCACCGGAAAAGCGAATCTGCCGCAGATGGGCGAAGTAGGTGCGGGGAGCCAGCAGAGCCGCCAGATGCACCATGTCATTCTCGCGTGCGGCTCCCAGCGAGCCGGTACACAGCGTGATGCCGTTATGGGGATTGGGAACGGCGTCAAACAGCCGCCTATAGCTTTCCTCCCCAGTGATGATGCGGGGCAAGCCGAACATATCCCAAGGCGGATCATCCGGGTGGATGGCCATGTGAATATTTGCCCGTTCGCAGGCGGGCATGATGCCATTCAGAAAGTATACCAGATTATCAAACAGCGTATCATGGCTCATGTCGCTGTATGCCCCCAACAGAGTTTCCAGCTCATCTCGGGTGTAGGATTCATCCCAGCCCGGCAGGTGCAGGTTGTGGGGGTCAAGTCCCATCAGTTCCTCGTGGCAATAGGAAAGGGCATGGGAGCCATCAGCCCCCGGGGTGTGTAGGTTGGTGCGGAGCCAGTCAAAAACCGGCATGAAGTTGTAGCAGATACACTTGACCCCTGCCTGACCCAGGTTCACGATGGTCCGGCAGTAATTTTCTATGTAGCGATCACGGGTGGGACGGCCCAGCTTAATGTCCTCGTGAACGGGGACGCTCTCTATGACCTCCATGTCAAGGCCTGCCTCTTCGCACAGGGATTTCAGACGGAGAATGCG
The DNA here is from genome assembly GCA_964591305.1 of uncultured Clostridium sp. Classification (GTDB taxonomy): domain Bacteria; phylum Bacillota; class Clostridia; order Oscillospirales; family CAG-272; genus CAMEON01. Next base: position 12,479 of record CAZQAI010000001.1, on the reverse strand, counting down.
GTCAAGCGGCCACACCTCCCCCACCGGGATGTCATACACAGCCGTGACCACCCCGGTCATGCCGGGGATTTGTCTTATGTAGGACAGCGGGATGGAGTCCTTTTCTCCATACCAACGAAATGTCATTTTCATACTCATATCAGTTGATTATGCCTTTCTTTCGGTCTTTGTACCGTGCGGCTCATGGCCCTCACAGGTCAAGAAATTGTTTCACATTGCCGTAACACACGTCATACATCAGTTTTTCGGCTTGCCCGAGGTCATATTCACCCCGCTCCACGTAGCCACCCACCAGGTCGGCCAGGATCCGGCGGAAGAAATCAAATCGCGCATAGCTGGCAAAGGAGCGGCTGTCGGTCAGCATACCCAGGTTGGTGCCCAAAGCGGCGTACTCCGCCACAGTCTCCAGTTGTGTTCGGATGCCCCGGAGGGTGTCGTTGAACCACCAGGCCGCTCCAATGCGGACATGGGGAAAAGCGCCCGACAGCGTCGCCAGGGAGGGCACGCAGACGGGATTCAAGGAGTACAGCACAGTGCGAGGCAGCTGTCCCCGGCTGTGCAGGGTATCCAGAAATACCGCCAGCCGGTCGGTGTCAACCTGTCCCCGCATGATGTCAAAGCCGGCGTCCCGACCCACCTTGCCAAACATGTCGGAGTTGACATTGCGGAAGGTGGCAAAGTGCAACTGCATGACGATCCCCCGGTCGGCATACAGCCCAGCCAGATGATACAGAAGATGGGAAGTCAGCATCTGCCGCTCATCGGGGGTCAGCGACACACGGCGGGCGTATAACATGCGGGCTGTTTCCACGCCGCAGTCGGCGACAGGTAAGTAATCCATGCCGTGGTCAGATATGCGGCAGCCGTGGGCACAGAAACAGTCAAGACGGCCAGCCATGGCGGCCTTCCATCCGTCAAGCGTGTCGGCCGGGATGCCGCTGACAGCGGCCAGCTCATCAAGAGCGGACGTATCCAGGGACAGCATGCGATCCGGGCGGAAGGTCGGACAGACATCGGTGGCCCCGTATCGGCCGTGGAAGGACAGGGACGAGGTTGGGTCATCGGTGGTAGCCACATAGTGCACCCGGAAGCGGGCCAGCATGTCACGCACCGTCATGCCGGACAGGGCTCGGTTGGCTGTTTCCCAGATGGATTCGGCGGTGTCCGGCCCCAGAGGTAGACGGATGTCAAAGAGCATAGACAGCTCCAGCTGCGTCCAATAGTACAAGGGATTCCCGCACAGGCGGGGGAATATGTCTGCATATTTCAGAAATTTCTCTTTATAACTGGCGTCACCGGTTATATACCGCTCTTCCACCCCGCATAGGCGCATGGCACGCCACTTGTAGTGGTCGCCGCCCAGCCATAGCTCTCCCAGATCGGCGAAGCGGCGGTTCTGGCTGATCTCCCGTTCATTCAGGTGGCAGTGGTAGTCGATGATGGGCAGATCCTTTACCTGCCCGTACAGATGGACGGCGGCAGGGGTGGACAACAGCACGGAGTCTCCGAAAAAGGTGTTCATATGATACATTCCTTTCCTATACATCACGGGACACAGCGTTCGCATGGAAACGGGACATAGTGTCTATGGGCAGAGTATAGCATATTTTCACGGAAAAGTAAAGTGAAAGTCTGTAAATTGCGGCGTCTTTTTCGGATTGCAGCCCAGACCCCTCGAACGCAATCATTTGAAGCGGGTCACACTGTCGGGTATGGTGATGCTGGTCAGGCGGCCGGGCAGTCATGGGAGTTGTATACACAAAAAAGGACACCCACCGTCCGCAAGGGAACGGGGCATCCTTTTGTTGTCCCGATTTCCACCCCTGACAGCAAGGCAGCCGGCAGGAGACGGACAATCTATTCATCAGGCGTCTTTCTTAACGTCAAGAACCTTCTTACCGTCGTAGAAGCCGCACACCATGCACACGCGATGGGGCTTGATCATCTCGTTGCAATCGGGATTGGAACACTTCACAAGACCGGTAGCAGACAGCTTGCTGTTGGCCGATCTCCGGGTATCTCTGCGAGCCTTGGATACCTTACACTTTGGTACTGCCATATTGACACCTCCTCCTGGGCATTGCGGAAACACGGAGAGTGGGAAGGAACCCTTCCGGCACAGCGTGTCCCTCTATCTGACAACCCTTGCGGGTATCATTCAAAAAAGTTTGCGGATCATGACAGCGCTCCGTCCGCCGACGGATCGACAGGCGGCTTTACACCCGCCTCAGCGTTCTTGTCATCGTTTTCCTCGTCGATCTTGTCATCATCGAATCTGAGAGAAGCCAGTACGGCCCACCGGGGATCAATTTCCTTACGGACACAACCGCATGGCCCATCCCGCAAAGGCTTGCCGCACATGGGGCAAAGCCCGGGGCAGTCCTCGTTGCAAAGAAGACGCATGGGGAAGGAAAGAATCAAAGCCTCCCGGACAGCATCATCCACGTCCAGCATCCCGTTTTCCAGGACGACATACTCGTCCACATTATCCTCTTCCTGCTCCTCGGTCAGCGTACCCTCAGTCACGACCGTTCGCTCAAAAGGCATAGTAAAGACACCGGAGACTGGAGTCAGACACCGGGCGCACATTCCGCTGTATGGCACGGAGACCACGGCGCACAAACGCATATATCCACCCTGATTGGTGATATCCCCGGTAATATGAGCCTCTCCATCCAGTGAAACACCGGCAGGTGCTTCCGGTTCAATGAGAAAATCCACCTGAATACGGGTGACATCCCCACGAAGTATGGGCCTGAGATCCAGATTCACAGTGAATTCCTCCTTTGGGCGTAATAAAATCACCGCTTCCTCATGCGAAAGATGCTTTCACGCATTGTCTGACAACACAGGTACGCAGTCAGATACCGCCGACGCAGCACTAAGTGGAAGCTGCGAAAGGCATGGCGGTGCCTTTAAAACGACATCGGTATTATACTCTATTTCTCTCTGTTTGTCAAGCTTTTTTGCGAACTTTTTTATAACGTGTGAACATTTTGGGTGACAGTTTAGCCACCCTCTATAGTACGCTCCCTTTTCTACTGTAGAGTGGGGCGAGGGGCCCCGCGACTGCGTTTAGGTTATGTTGGGTGCCATGAACGCCGGCTTTCCGGATAAGTCATCACGATAAATTCAATACATAAATGTATTGAAAGTTCTTTGGGGGGTCCCGGGGGCTTCTTTCAAGAAGCCCCCGGGCGCTCCTCCGTTCCCCAGCTGAACTGTAACCATTTTGGGACTGTCGCATTAAGCGACAGCCACTCAAAATGGGCGGTCTGGTGACGCCCATTTTCGCTTTTTTCTCTGATTGCCTTGACAACCCGATTGAAATGTGGTATCATATGCATGGTTGGATCGAATCAGCAAGACATTATACACGACATGTCGGCATACACCCTGCGCAGGGGCAGGGACGGGGGTATAGATGTATAGATGAAGAAGGAATTGTCAGAGAAAAGAATATTGATCTGCTCTGTGCTCTGTCCTACATCTAGGACAGGAGACAATACCTTCCTTGAGCTGTTTTCCTCTTTTCCACCTGAGCAGCTTGCCTGTCTCTATATCCGGGAAGAATTGCCTGACGACCCCCGCTGCATTGCCTATTTTCAGGTGTCGGAGCAGAAGGTTCTCCGGAGTCTTATCCATCCCCATACAGAAACAGGACGGCTTGTGACACCGCACATGACGCCTACCGAGGAAGATGAGGCCCGCCGCCGGGCCGGGGAAACGCTCTACACGCGGGGCCGCCGGTCGGGCAGCTACCACGCCGGGCAGTGCATCAGGGAATTTGCCTGGCTGTTCGGACGGTGGAAAACGCCGGCTCTCGACCGATTCCTCGATAGCTTCCACCCCGACATCGTAGCCTTTGATATGTCCAATTATGCCCACCTGGCCCGTATGGTGCGTTACGCCCTGCGACGGACGGGAGCGGCAGGCGTCGGATTTATCTGGGACGATACCTTTACTTACCGCCAGGGCATCCGTGCACCCGGCTTCCTTTTGTGGAGGTGCATCAACCGGCATGGCTTGAAAAAGACTGCCCGGCTCTGCCATGCCTTCTGTGCTATATCGGAAAAGACCAAGCAGGAAGCCGATGCCTTTTTCGGCGTGGACTGCACTGTTCTGACAAAACCGATCCGGTATGCTCCGGGGGAGGTATTTGTACCGACCGTTCCCCATGCTCCCCTGCAGCTGCTGTATACCGGCAATCTGCTGATCGGCCGCTTTGATACCTTGGTCTGCCTGTCGGATGCCGTCCGGCAGATCAACCGAGAAGGGAAGCGGGTGGAGATTCATGTGTATACGGCTACACCGCCGGAAGATCTTGATTGTGCCCGTCTATGCTGCGATGTCCATATTCATATGTCTGTTTCTCAGACACAGGCATTGGCTCTGCAAAGGGAGGCTGATGTGCTTCTGTTCCTTGAGGCGCTCAAACCGCCCGAAGGCTTGATAAGTCGTCTGTCCTTCTCTACCAAAATAACCGATTACCTCCATGCCGGCAAGTGTATCCTGGCCATAGGTCTGCCGGATGTGGCTCCCATGGAGTACCTGGCATCAGAAGGTGTCGCCTTGTGTGCCTCTGATACCGAGGGCATCCGGCAGGCTCTGGACGCTGTGCTGACAAAGCCCGCTCTGCTGGATGTGTACGGAGCGCGGGCTTTTGACTGTGGCAGGTCAAAACACGGAAGTGAGCAAATGCAACGCCGCTTGGATAAGGTTCTGGAAACAGCGTTGACCCGGGCTGGTCATTCCCTCTGCACCAAGGAGGACGGTTAGATGAAGATTGTGCAGATTAACGCCGTCTGCGGCACAGGCAGCACCGGCCGCATTTGCCGGTTCCTCAGCCGGATGCTGTGTGACAGAGGCGTGGAGAACTGCATCCTGTACACCTCCGGACACAGCGATGATGCGAATGGCATCCGGTATATGAGTACTCTTTCGGTCAAGGCGGGGGCTTTGGCTTCGCGCATAGACGGTCGTGATGGCTTCCATTCTGTAAAGGCCACCCGCCGTCTGATTGACCATCTCGACCGTATCCGGCCGGACACGGTTCATCTACATAATCTGCATGGCCATAATGTCAATCTGGACATGCTCCTGTCTTACCTGAAGGAGCACCGGACCCGGACCTTCTGGACATTTCACGATTGCTGGGCCTTTACCGGGTATTGCTGCCATTATGACATGGCCGGCTGTGACGGCTATGTATACGGCTGTGGCCGCTGTCCATTGTGGAGACAGCACAGTTGGTTTTGCGACAGGAGCCGCGAACTGTTCCAAAGGAAGAGGGCTCTGACCTCCGGCCTGGATCTGCATATTGTAATGCCCTCCCGCTGGATGGCAAGACAAGTGGAGCGGTCCTTCCTGGCCGACCACCCCCTTTATGTCGTTCCGAATGGCATTGACCTGTCCGTTTTTCGACCTACTCCTGCACCGGAATTCAGAGCGGCCTTTCACTTGGAGGGTCAGCATATCCTTTTGGGGGTTGCCAGCACCTGGAATGACGGCAAGGGCCTGGATGTCATGATAGATATGGCCGACCGCCTGCCTCCTGATTGCCGCCTGGTGCTGGTGGGAGGGCTCCCCGCAGGAAAGAAGCGGTTGCCGTCCACAGTGGTGACTGTGCCTCATACCGACAGTCCTCAGACGCTGGCCGGAATATATACCGAAGCGGATGTGTTTCTCAATCCCACCAGGGAGGATACATACCCGACAGTTAATATGGAGGCCATTGCCTGCGGTACACCGGTGGTCACCTTTGATACAGGGGGCAGCCCCGAGATGCTCACCCCCGATTGCGGCGCAGTTGTGCCAAAGAATGATAACGAGGCCATGCTGAGGGAGGCTCTGCATGCGGTGAGAGGTGCATACCGGCAGACGGACTGCACCGCCCATGCTGCAGATTTTGACCGGGAAACCTGCTTTGCGGCTTACCTTGGCCTGTGGGGTGTAACACCCTGACCGAATTTAATGAGGAAGAGGATGGATTCATGATTGTCTGGTATGTCCTGGTCGCTTGCCTGATCTTCATAAAGCTGGCCATGGGTGATCTGGACACCGCCCGGAAACGTAGGATATATCTGGCCATTGCCGGGCTTTGCACCGTGTTAGTCATGGGTCTACGCGGCTATGAGGGGGAGTACACCAATGATGTCACGGTTTATCAACGTCTGTATGAACGCATAGCCGAGGTCAATTGGGCTGACATTTTCACAGTAAATCATCGGCTGGAATACGGGTATATCATATTTAATAAGGCGCTTACCTGCATCACACCGGATCCGCAGCTGCTGGTGATCGTGGAGGCTGCGGTATCGGTAGGCTGTGCCTGCCTGTTCATTTATGATAATACCGACTATGTATTTGAGGCTTTCTTCTTTTATGTGACCCTTGGCAGCATGACGTTTGCCCTGACCGCTTTCCGGCAGAGCTTTGCCATTTCAATATGTCTGCTCGCAGTGAGGGCCATCAGACGCCGAAAGCCGGTTTTGTTTGTGCTGGCCATCCTGCTG
>CAZQAI010000001.1:0-5954 GCA_964591305.1 uncultured Clostridium sp. | reverse complement strand
TGGAGCTGAAGGCCAGACGTGTCGGCGGTGCTACCTTCCACCGCACAGCCCTCATCTTCCTGGTGTCTTATCCTTTCTGTCGGCTTCCCCTCCTACGCCGGTATCGTCTGCTGCTGGTTCCCAGTATCGGGCTTGTGGTGGTAGCCATTCCGTTGATTATCCGGGTGGGTGTTCAGGTTATGGGCAGTGAGGACGCCGCTTTCGCGCAGGACGCAGTCTTCTCCTTCAATGGGATCGTACCCATTCTGATTTATGCCATATCGGTGGGTGCCGATCTTACAGACGGTTGTCCGGCAGAGGTGGATGCGCGTTATTCCATCCCGAAAAACAAACAGCAAGCCGCCATTGTGAGCGGATGTGAACAGACAGGCGGCCAATTCCCCGAAACTGATCTGGGAGAGTGCACCATTCTGACTGCCACCGGCCTTGGGCTGTACTTCATGCGATTTTATGAAACGGTTCTGGAACGGGCAGCTTTTTACTTCACACCTGCCTCAGTGGTAGGGTTGGCTCGTCTGACGGCTCGTCTTCGGCGTATGGAGTATGGTCTGGCAGCCAAGATAGTCATTCTGATCCTGTGTATTTTTCTGTATGTACACCGTATTTCCGGCATGGCTGTAGCCGACTACCACTTTTTCTGGACGCTTCGATGAAGATAAAACGGAGGGATGCATGAACGCACTGCAGGCCAAAGAATGTGATATGCTTCGCACTCTTTTGGAGATTTGCGACCGACTGAACATCCCATGTTACCTGATTTGCGGGTCGGCACTGGGGGCTGTGAAATACGGGGGATTCATTCCCTGGGACGATGATGTGGATGTGGCCCTTCTGCGGCCTGATTACGAACGGCTTCTGCAACAAGGACAAGCCCTTCTGCCGGATGGGCTGTTCCTTCAGACCTTCCGCACCGATCCGCCATATCCCCACATATACGCCAAGCTACGGGACAGCCGTACGACCTTTGTAGAGCGGGGTGTGGCTCACCTGGCGATCAATCACGGGGTATACATTGATATTTTTCCCCTAGACGGATACCCAACGGGCCATATGGCCGCCTGCCTGCTGGAGATCAGGAAATGGGTGCTTTCCCATCAGCTGGCCTGCACTTTTGAAAAACCACCCTCCCGCGCCGGAGCTATGCTTTGGCGGCTTCACCGGATGATGGGCTGTCATCGGCGTACAGCCCGCCTGGCGGCCCGGTATGAGCATGTCATCACCCGTTACTTCCCAAACAACACCCCTCTGCTTTGCAACCACGGAAATTGGCAGGGAAAGCTGGACTATTGTGAAAGCCGGGTGTTCGGCTGTGGAGTACCGGCATGCTTTGAGGGGCTTGATGTGCGTGTGCCTGAGATGTATGATGAGTATCTGACCAGGAAGTACGGCGATTGGAGGGCCGATCTGCCTCCGGAGAGGCAGGTGGGTCACCATACGGCCTTGATCTGTGACACCGACACTCCATACACACAATATATAAAAATATCGCATGCTCCTGACGGTACCCCGTGCAGCCATGCCCCATGAGAGGACAGAGGATTCCATGAATTACCTGATTGTGATTGCCCATCCCGACGACGAAGTGCTTGGTGCCGGCGGGCTGATTTATCAAGCTGCCAAGGAGGGACATACAGTATCAGTATGTGCTTTATCCGGCATGGTGAGAGCAAGGTACCTGCGGCCCAGCGATGAGGAACTGGACGACGACATCCAGACGGCATCCGGCATATTGGGTATAGCCCATGTCACCCGGGGGGATTTTCCGAATATAGCCCTGAACAGCGTGCCTCATTTAGATCTGGTCCGCTTTGTGGAGAATGCCATTCTGCAGTATGAGCCGGATATTATGATCACGCACCATATGGCTGACATCAACAACGATCATCTCCACACCTTCTTGGCTTGCCAAGAGGCTCTGCGGCTGTTTCAGAGGCGAGAGGGCATCAAACCGATCAGAGAGCTATTGCTTATGGAGGTTTTCTCGAATACCGAATGGAATAACAACCCGGCCTTGCGGCCCTTTGTTCCCGACACCTTTGTGGAGATTGGCAGAGAAGGACTGGAAAAGAAGCTGGAGGCCCTGGCGGCGTATCGAGGTGTCATGCATGCATACCCTCATCCCCGTAGCCGGGAAGCGCTGGAGGGGCTGGCTGCTATGCGGGGGGCACAGGCAGGTCTCTGCTACGCCGAAGCCTTTGAAACAGCCTTCCGGCGGGGCTTATGACGCCATCCGGAAGTCCCGTGCGGTACACCGGCATAGCCGGAATCTGAATCAGTGAGTCCCGAATTGAATATGAAGAAAACAGCCTTTGTTACCTGTGTGCAGCTGGGACTCAGCTGCATAGAAGCTGTCCTTGAGGCAGGCGGACATTTCGATATGTTGATCACCTTGCGGGATGATATGGCCCGCGAAAAATCCGGGCGTGTTTACTTGGATGAAGTAGCCGCTGCCCATCACATCCCCCTGTATAAAGTGACATCCATCAACGACCCTGAGGTGATCGGTCTGGTACAGACTGCCGGCATCGATTGGATGTTTGTGATCGGCTGGTCACAGATCGTACACGCCCCGATGCTGACGACGCCAGTCTGCGGCTGTATCGGCATTCACCCCACGTTGCTCCCGTGCGGACGGGGCCGTGCCCCTATCCCATGGGCCATCCTCAAGGGCTTGTCTGTCACCGGTGTGACCATGTTCCGCTTGGACGAGCATGTGGATACCGGCGATATGATGGCCCAGAAGCGTATTCCCATGGAACCGGATATGACGGCGACTGAGCTGTACCGCCGGGTGGACCGGGCTCATGTGGAGCTCATGGTGGCATACTGGAGTCAGATCATGGATGGCACCATCCACCTCATCCCACAGGATGAAGCCTTGGCTACCTATTGGCCGGTTCGCCGTCCTGCGGACGGAGTTCTCTCCCACACGATGACAAGAGAGCAGGCGGATCGTCTGGTGCGGGCTGTGACACACCCCTATCCGGGTGCCTTCTATGAGGAGGATGGCCGGAAGGTCATTGTGTGGTCGGCCGCCACCGGTACCGTCGAGAAACCTGGATCATATCGCTTGGCTGACGGTTTTCTTTATCCGGGGGATACTGAAGTACAGGAAACACAGCCGTGAGACTTGCTTTTGTATCCAACTATTTCAATCACCACCAGCGGGCTCTTGCGGATCGGCTGTATACCCTGTGTGGCGGAGCGTTTACTTTTGTGGCCACCTCTGTCATGCGGGAGGAACGGCGTACGCTGGGATATGGGGAGAGCGAGATACCGGAGTATGTCACCCTGGCTCTGAACGACACCTCCCGCCGACTTGTTGCCGATACAGTTATGCAAAATGCCGATGCTGTGATTTTCGGGGCTGCCCCGCAGAACATGTTGACACCCTGTCTGAAAGCCCGCAAGCCCGTGTTCCGGTACTCAGAGCGGTTGTTGAAGAACGGTTCGGAGTGGTGGAAGTATCCATATCGTCGGATGCGTCTGCACCGGGATAACCCTTCCTCTGCCCCCCTCTTTCTGCTGTCAGCGGGCGCTTATGCTGCCGGTGATTATGCCCGCTTCGGCCTTTTTCATGGCCGGACCTTACGGTGGGGGTATTTTCCGGCATTGCGAACCTACCCAGAGCCACGGATTCTGATGGATAAGAAAGATCCGACTCATATCCTTTGGTGCGGAAGGATGATCGACTGGAAACACCCGGAGCAAGCTATAAAGCTGATCGGCCGGTTGAGAAGGGAAGGCTTGGATTGCCACCTTACCATGGTGGGTAGCGGCATCATGGAATCGTCACTGCAGGACAAGGCGGAGTCCGGGGGACTTGGAAATTGTGTGACCTTCACCGGCCCCCGCAGACCGGAGCAGGTGCGGGATCTCATGGAAAGTGCCGGGATTTACCTTCTCACTTCCGATCAGCGTGAGGGGTGGGGGGCCGTGGTCAATGAGGCCATGAACAGCGGGTGCGCAGTGGTAGCTACCGAGGCGGCGGGCAGTGTGCCCTACCTGATCCGGGACGGCGTAAGCGGCTGTATCTGCCCTACGGGGCATACGAATGTGATGGAGGAGTGGGTCAAGGCCCTTTTGACGCACCCAGGGACTCAACGGGAGCTTGGCATGGCGGCTCTGCAAACCATCAGTGAGACATGGAATGCATCAGTTGCCGCCTACCGCTTGGTGCAGGTCATAGAGCAGGTACTGGAAGGGAATGCAGATGGGGCCATGCGTCTTTTTTTCGATGGCCCGTGCAGCCCGGCCGATCCTTACCCGCCAAAGTATAACCGGCGAAGGGATATCTGATCAGGTTATGTACAGGCGTGGTCATGGCCACAGTCTGACATAAAATAATATGAACGAGGAGAAACAAGTGTATGGCAACCGCAGATTTTGTGATTTTTACCGATTCTGCCTGTGACCTGTCCCGTGAAACGCTGGATTCCTGGGGGGTCAAATATGAGAGCCCGTCTTTCCGCTTTGACCACATGGATAAGGAATTTCTCAATGATGACATGCCGTCCGAGGAATTCTACCGCCTGATGAGGGAAGGACATGTGGCCAAGACGGCGGCTGTCAATCCCGAGACCTTCCGGGACTGTTTTGAGAAGGAGCTGGCCGACGGACACGATGTGCTGTACCTCGGTTTTTCCTCCGGACTGAGTACTACCTACAACAGCGGACGCCTGGCAGGCGAGGAATTACAGGAAAAGTATCCCGACAGGAAGGTGATCTCTGTCGATACCCTGAGCGCCTCTGCGGGGGAGGGCCTACTGATTTATCTGGCTGTACAAAAGAAAAAAGAGGGAGCCAGCATGGAGGAGACGGCCCGATACATTGAGGAGACACGGTTCCACCTCTGTCATTGGTTCACGGTAGAGGATCTTGTGTATCTCAAGCGGGGCGGCCGTGTCAGTGCCGCCGTAGCTCTGGTGGGCGGCATGCTGCAGATCAAGCCGGTCATGCATATGGACAATGAGGGGCATCTGATCAATGTGACCAAGGTCCGGGGACGCAAGGCGTCACTTGAGGCACTGGTAAAAAAATATGACACTACAGTGATCGACCGTACAACGCCGGTGTTCATTTCTCACGGTGACTCCATTCAGGATGCCAATCTGGTAGCCAGGATGATCAAAGAAGTCGGCGGTCCCGACCCCATGATCATCACACCGGTGGGCCCTGTCATTGGTGCGCACTCCGGGCCGGGTACCCTTGCGCTGTTCTTTGTGGGTACAGAACGGTAAGAATCCGGCTGACCCGGAGGCGGACGGTTGTCCGTAAGCCGCAAAATGCAAAAAGCACTTGCTACCTCAATGGGAAACAAGTGCTTTTCTATTGGCACCACCGTACAAACAGCGGTGCCTGTATGATCCGCAAGCATACAAGAGTCCCTTATTTCACTTTCACTCCAAAGGATGTTCCGCATCGGGGACATTTGACTTTGTGGACACCCTTCTCACGGGGCAACCGCAGTACTGCCGCGCAATGAGGGCAGGCACGGAAGACATGCGTGTCCGTGTCAGGAGGCAGTGTGGGGCGATTCTTTTTGCGGAAGGGTTTTCTGACCTTGTCCCGGATACGCAGCCATACTTGATTCTCATGCTGTCGGGCCGCAATGTTTCGGGAGAAACAACGGAAAACGGTCCAGACAAGGAGAGCAAGGGCCAGAAGGAGCAACACAGCACCCACAATCGACAAGGCCACCGACACCCGCCCCAGTACATTGCAGACAGCGCCCAGGAACAGAAGGATAAACTCTGACAGGCAAAGTGCATTGTACAGTTCATCGTTCCCATACCGCCCATACATGAACTTAGCCAGTTTGTATTTAAAATTTGACATACGATCGCTCCCTTACTCTTTTCTGTATATGCAACAGATGCATTATTTCTGTAAAACCGTGTCAGGAGGTTGCCTGTCCGCTGTGTCCGGCATTCCGGGCGTTGGCCAGCATCAGC